>NZ_JBEXGU010000043.1:0-62247 GCF_040607515.1 Streptosporangium sp. NPDC005286
GGGCCCTGAGCCCGGCCCGGCCTGGGTGGTCGTCTTGAAACGGGCCCGGTACTGGCTGGGCGAGATTCCGAATCGGGTCACGAATAGCCGGCGCAGGGTCTCGGCGCTGCCGAATCCAACCAGTCTCGCCGTTTCCGCGACGCCGTGTCCGGAGTCCAGGAGCGCCTGAGCGTGGTCGAGCCGTGTGCGTTCGACGAACTTGGCCGGCGAGATGTCGAGCTCGTTGGCGAAGAGGCGCGCGAGATGGCGCGGACTGACCCCGGCGTGCGCGGCCAGCGAGCTTGTGCTGTGCGCGAGCGCCGGCTGCGCAGAGACCAAGTCCACCACGGCGCGCAGTGTGGGCGTCCGTGGTGCCCGAATCTGGAGTGGAACTGCGAACTGTGACTGTCCTCCAGGCCGCTGCATGAACATCACGAGGCTGCGCGCCACGTCACGGGCCAGGTCGGGTCCGTGATCCTGCTCGACGAGAGACAGTGCCAGGTCGATGCCGGCGGAGACACCGGCAGAGGTGTAGATGCCGCGGTCATGAACGAAGAGCGCATCCGGTGACACCGAGACCTTTGGGAACGCTCGAGCGAGCAAACCGGCATACCTCCAGTGCGTGGTGGCCCGCCGCCCGTCGAGCAGCCCCGAGGATGCCAGCACGAACGACCCGGTGCAGATGGACACCATCCGAGTACAGCGAGCCTGTAGTGCGGCCGCGGCAGCGACCAGGTCAGGCGGGATCGGTTTCGTGGGGAGGTCGTCGCCGCCTGAGACCACGACGGTGTCGGCCCGTTCGACCTGGCTGACCGCCTGATCGACAGCGAATGTCGTTCCGATCGACGTTGCCACAGCCCGCCCGGAAGTCGACGCATACGTGAGTTGGTAGTGCGCTCCGAAATGGTTCGCCTCGGAGAAGACCTCGGCGGGACCACAGATGTCGAGCATCTTCATGCCGTCGAACACCAGGAACACGATGTGCCGCGTCCTAGGCATGACGTCGCCTCCTTCAGCCGGTCCGGTCGGCCCGGTCCAATGTCCAGAACTGTGCGATCTTTGGCCGGCCTCGGCACCACACTCCCTCTGCCCCAGCACAAAGACTGGACCGGGTCAGGGAGGAGGAGAAGAGGATCCCGATGGTGCAGCTTCCCGCAACCGCGGCACATGCCTACCAGCGGCTCGACCCGCGCATTGAATGGCGGGGGCGTCTCGCGAACCACGGTCTACGCGCGACGCGCGCACGCGTGGCAGTGCTTGAGGGTCTGGCCGAGGTCAGGGTCGCTGACGTGACCCAGTTGCGATCGCACCTCCAGGGAGCGGCTCCGGGGCTGTCGAAACAAAGCATCTACACCATCCTCCACGACCTCGAAACATGCGGGCTCGTCTTCCGCGTGCCGGTGAGCGGCCCGCGCCGCCACGCCCTCGATGCGGACCGTTCTGCCTACCTCCGCAGTGAGTACGGCCAGCCTAGGGACGGCAGCCTCCGCCATGCCAGCCGCCAGTTCAACAACACCCACGAGGAGAAGTGATGACAGAGAACGTGACGACCACCCAGACCGGCACGCCGGTCGCCGGCGACGCTCACTCACTCACGGTTGGCGCCGACGGTGCCACCGTGTTGCACGACCGCTACCTGGTCGAGAAGCTGGCCCAGTTCAGCCGCGAGCGGATCCCGGAGCGAATCGTGCACGCCAAGGGTGGCGGCGCATTCGGCGAACTCGTCATCACCGAGGACGTCAGCCGCTACACACGAGCCGCACTCTTCCAGCCCGGGACGCGGACCCGCCTTCTCCAGCGCTTCTCCTCGGTCGCGGGCGAGCAGGGATCGCCCGACACCTGGCGCGACGTACGCGGCTGGAGCCTGAAGTTCTACACAAGCGAGGGAAACTACGACATCGTCGGCAACAACACCCCCGTCTTCTTCATCCGCGACGGCATCAAGTTCCCCGACTTCATTCACTCGCAGAAGCGACTGCCGGGATCCGGTCTACGCGGCGCCGACATGCAGTGGGACTTCCTCACCCTGTCGCCCGAGTCGGCTCACCAGGTCACGTACCTCATGGGTGACCGCGGACTTCCACGATCGTGGCGCACCATGTCCGGCTACGGATCGCACACGTTCCAGTGGATCAACGCCGCAGGAGAGCGGCACTGGGTGAAGTACCACTTCAAGCCGCTGCAGGGAAACGCCGATATGACCGAGGCCGAGGCCGAGGCGATCGCCGGTGCCGACGCCGACTACTACCGACGCGACCTCTACGAGGCGATCGAGCGCGGTGATCTCCCTTCCTGGGAGGTCAACGTGCAGGTGATGCCGTATGAGGACGCGAAGACGTACCGGTTCAATCCCTTCGACGTCACCAAGGTCTGGCCGCACGCGGACTACCCGTTGATCAAGGTCGGCACATACACCCTGAACGAGAACCCGCAGAACTTCTTCGCCCAGATTGAACAGGCGGCCTTCTCCCCGGCGAACACGGTGCCGGGCATCGATATCAGCCCCGACAAGATGCTCATGGCGCGGGTCTTCTCCTACCCGGACGCCCAGCGATACCGCGTCGGCACTAACTATGCCGAGATTCCGGTCAATGCGCCCGTGGCACCCGTCCGCTCGTACAGCCAGGACGGCCTCGGTCGACACCACTTCAAGCCCGCATCCGCCCCTGTCTACGCTCCGAACTCCTTTGGCGGGCCAGTGGGCGACGCCGCCGCCGCAGGCAACGGTGGTTGGGAGTCAGACGGGGAGTTGCTGCGGTCCGCTGCCACCCTGCGCACGGACGACGACGACTTCGGCCAGGCTGGACGCCTGTACCGCGACGTCTTCACCGACACCGGCCGCGAACGCATGATCGCCACGCTCGTCGGTCAAGGACTCCAGATTCGTGACGACGACATCCGCGATCGGTTCGTGCAGTACTGGACCAACGTGGACACGGATCTCGGTGCCGACATCGCCGCCAAGCTGTAGCCCAAGGGCGATTTGCGCAGTGGTGGATCGTGCTGGGATCGCGGGTGATCTCAGCGTGCGCGCCTCGTTCTCCCTGAGCCATGCGGCCCTGAGCGCGGAGGAGCAGTCGGCGTTCCGGCTGCTCGGCCTGGTCAGAGCACCCGGCTTCGCCCCCTGGATGCTCGCGGAGCAGCTCGTCGATCTCCCGATCGCTCAGGCCGGGTTTGATCTCGCGCTCGATACGGCGCACGAACTCCGGTCCCGCCGACAGCAGGTCGCGCCGGTCCAGCGGCGGATCTCCCACGTAGGTGCCGGCGACGAAATACACCCCCTGTCCGGCTGGCGCGCGCAGTTCCAGCTCTCCGGGA
This sequence comes from Streptosporangium sp. NPDC005286, assembly GCF_040607515.1. Taxonomy (NCBI): domain Bacteria; kingdom Bacillati; phylum Actinomycetota; class Actinomycetes; order Streptosporangiales; family Streptosporangiaceae; genus Streptosporangium; species Streptosporangium sp. NPDC005286. Next base: position 3,298 of record NZ_JBEXGU010000043.1, read on the forward strand.
AACGCGAGGACCTCCCCGCGCGGCATCGGGCGCGTGGGGAGTCCCGGCGCAGCAGTACCTGGGCGTCGAGTGCCACCGCGACCAACGCCGCGATGTTCGGCCCCGCCCCGTACGAGACCCCCTCCGGGATCAGGAGCCTTTCCAGCCGATCCCGATCCGCCGGTTCATCGGCCGGGAGAGCAGGAGAACGGCGGCGGTCCCGGGCGGGCCTCCGCGGGTTCGAGGATCGCGGGCCGTGGCGGTTCACCTCAGCGGGGGGCGGCCGGTTTCGCGCAGGAGGAGCGCAGGACGAGCTGGGCGCCCACCCGGTAGGCCCGGCCTGCCCGGCCGGTCCGTGCCGGAGCCGTCGACCGGTCGGTCCGTTCGATCTGCTGGAGCAGGAGGTTCATGGCGAGGTCCCCGAGCTCGTGGGCCCCGTTGTCGACGACGGTGATGGGGGGCTGCCACCAGCGCAGCCAGGGGATGTCCTCGTAGCAGATCAGCGAGAGCTGCTCGGGAATGACGACGCCGGCACCGACGAGTGTGGGCAGCATGCCGAACACGGCCTCGTGGTTCGCGGCGAACAGCGCCGTCATCTCCGGGTTGCGGCGCAGCAGCCGCTCCGTCGCCTCGGCGCCGAAGGCGGAGTCGAACGGCCCGCGTTCGACGAGTGACTCGTCGACCTGGCGGCCGCGTTCCCTCAGTGCCTGCTCGTAGCCGGCGAACCGCTCCAGGCCGGAGTTGGCGCTCAGCAGGCCGCCGATGAAGCCGATCCGCTCGTGACCCAGGTCGAGCAGGTGTGAGGTGGCCGCGTGGGCGCCCTCGCGGTCGGAGGCGAGCACCGACGGCGCGGCGCTCTCGGCGGCGGCGCGGATGACGTTGACGACCCCGATGCCCTCGGCGAGCAGCGCGTTGGCCATGGCCGTGTTCTTGCCCGTACCTATCATGATCAGCCCGTCCACCCCGTGCGCGGCGAGGGTCCGCAGGAAGGACTCCTCCCGCCGCGGGTCCGCGTCGGTGATGCAGAGCATCACCTGGTAACCCTCGGCCGCGGCGCGACGCTGCACGACCTCGGCGATGGTGTGGAAGGACGCGTTGATGAGGTTGTTCAGCACCAGTCCCACGACATGGGACTGCTTGGAACGCAGCGCGCTGGCCGCGCGGTTGGGGCGGTAGCCCATCCGGTCCGCGACCTCCTTCACCGCCACCCGGGTCTCCGGGGCGATCAGCGGTGAGCCGCTCAGTGCGCGGGAAGCCGTGCTGCGTGATACCCCGGCCGCGGCGGCGACGTCCTTCAGCGTGATCGCCATCATCCTTCTTCCTGGGATCGATCCCATCCGGGGGGAAATTTTGCCACAAGATCATGAACACTTGGTGAGGCGCGAGGAAATTTACCCAGGTTAAAAACATATTTCGGCCTTGACCTGAATCTCCCGAGTACTGCAACCTAATGCAAGCGATCCCAAAAAATGACTACAACATTGATCCTCGGGGGTTCCATGGACCGCGACGACGTCACCTGGCACGGTTACTGGCCGGCCGCGCCCACCCCTTTCACCAGCGAAGGCGGGCTGGACGAGGACGCGTGGCGCGCGCTGCTCCGGCTCTACGCCGCCCAGGGCGTGCACGGAGTCCTGGTCAACGGGAGCACCGGTGAGTGGTTCAGCCAGAGCGCGGCCGAGCGCCGCCGGGTCGCCGAGATCGCGGTGTCCGAGCTCTCCGGCAGGGTCCCGGTGGTCGTCGGCGTCACGGCCTACACCGCCGCAGAGGCGATCGAGTTCGCGCGGCACGCCGCCGAGGCGGGCGCGGACGGCGTGCTCGCCACGCCCCCGCCGTACGTGCACCCGGGGCCTGAGGACATCCTCGCCTTCTACCGGCAGGTCAGCTCCGCGACGGAGCTGCCGTTCATGGTCTACAACTGGCCGCGCGGGGTGGCCGTCGACATCTCCGCCCACCCCGGGCTGATGTCGAGACTGGCCGACCTGGACAACGTGGTGGCCATCAAGGACAGCACCGGTGACTGGCTGCGGATGCTCGGCACGGTTGAGGAGGTCGGCGACCGGGTTCGGGTGTTCGGCAGCTTCCTGCACCGGCGGGGCCTCGCCGTCCTGCTGGAGCTGGGCGGAGACGGGAACATCGACGGCGGTGGCATGGGCGCCCCGTTCGCCGTCCCCTGCTACGAGGCGGTCGCGGTATCCGATCGCGAGGCGGCGCGCGGCTGGGTCGACCGGTACGCGGGGCTCTCCTCCCGGCTGATCAACCCCGACTACAGCGGTGTGTACGGCACGCCCATCGCCCAGCTCAAGGCCGCCATGGCGATGCTCGGCCAGCCGGGCGGGCACGTCCGCCCGCCGCTCCTGCCGATCACGGACCCGGAGAGGCTCGACGCGATCGGCGCCGCGCTGAAGGAGTCCGGCCTGGTCGAAGCCCTTTCCGGGGGCAGCGCGGACACCGTCTCGGGGCAGGCCGGGCGATGACGACGGCGCAGGGCCGCACCGGCCGGCGTGCCGGGCCGAGCCGGGCTCCGCAAACGGAGATCGTCGTCGACGGCGACTCCGTGCAGGCCGTCGACGGCATCAGCCTCGCCGCGGTCCTCGTCGGTGAGCGGCGGTGGAGCCTGCGGCGCAATCCGGTGGGCGGCGACCTTCGCGGCCCGTTCTGCGGGATGGGCGTGTGCTTCGAGTGCGAGGTGACGGTGGACGGTCGTCCGGGGGTCCGCGCCTGCATCACCAAGATCTATGCCGGCATGCGGGTCGAGACGGCCACAGAGGGAGAGGTTCCGCATGACCGCTGAGCGCAGTGCGGCCACGTACGGCGAGGTCGTCGAACGGGATGTCGTGATCGTCGGCGGCGGTCCCGCGGGGCTCAGCGCCGCGGCCCGGCTTGCCTCCGCCGGTCTGGCCGTGACGATCCTCGACGAGCAGCCGGAACTGGGCGGGCAGTACTACCGGCGGCCCGCGCCCGCGGTGGCGAGGCACTGGGGCGACCACCGGCCCGAGGGCGGCCGGCTGATCGCCCAGGTGCGCGCGGCCGGCGCCGAGTGCCGCACCGGCCATCTGGTCTGGGGTGTGGAGGACGACGGGTGCACGCTGCTCGCCTCCGACGCCGCCGAGCATCCGGTGCGGTTGCGCGCCCGCTACCTCGTGCTGGCGACCGGCGCCTTCGAGCGGGTGTTCCCCTTCCCCGGCTGGCAGCTTCCCGGAGTGACCACCCCGGGCTTCGCCCAGCACCTGGCCGCGAGCGACCACACCACCATCGGAGACCGGGTGGTCCTGGCCGGTTCAGGGCCGTTCCTGCTGCCGGTCGCCTGCTCGCTGATCGAACTCGGCGTGAGCGTGGCGGGAATCGCCGAGGCGGGCAGGCCGTACCGGCCGAGCCCGCGGGCGCTGGGCACGCTCGGCCACCCCGCGCGACTGCGCGAGCTGGCCACCTACGCCGCGCGGCTGGCCCGCGCCCGGGTGCCGATCTGGCAGGAGACCGTCGTGCTCCGCGCCGACGGCCGCGACCGGGTCTCCTCGGTGACCCTCGCCGCCGCGGCCAGGCCCGCGCGCCCGGTCCGCACCGTCGAGGTGGACGCGCTCTGCGTCGGGTACGGCTTCCGGCCCCAGACCGACCTGGCCCGCATGCTGGGCTGCCAGGTGCGGGTCGACGTGGCGAGCGGGGACGCGGTGCCGGTGACCGACGCGGCGGGACGCGCCTCCCGGGCCGATGTGTACGTGGTGGGCGAGGCGGCGGGAATCGGCGGGGTGCACGCGGCGAAGGCCAGAGGGCTCGCCGCCGCGCACGACATCCTGACCCGTGAGGGCCGCGCGGCCGTACCGGTGTCCGAGACCCGGCGGGTGGTGTCGGCCAGGCGCCGTCTGGCACGTTTCACCGCGCTGACCGACTCCCTCTATCCCGGCCCGGCGGCACTGCTCGCCACGCTGGCGCCCGCGCTGCCCGCCGACACCATGGTCTGCCGGTGCGAGGCGGTCCGCGCGGAGGAGATCCGCACCACCGCCGCGGGAAGCGCCGACGGCGACCTCAACGCGACCAAAGCCTGGACCCGCGCGGGAATGGGCCCCTGCCAGGGCCGGGAGTGCGGGTTCGCGGTCGCCGGACTGGTCCGGTCCGTCATGCCCCACCGGGGCGCGGGCGACGGCGAGTCCCGGGTGGAGGTCTTCCCCTCCCGGCTGCCGGTGCGCCCCGTCCCCCTCGCCACGCTGCTGGAGCTGGCCGGACCGGAATCGCAGAAAGGCGACGCATGAGCACGCGGACCGCGGACGCGGTGATCGTGGGAGCCGGGGTGCTCGGCGCCTCGGTGGCCAGCCACCTGGCCCGCAGCGGCCATCGGGTGCTCGTACTGGAACGCGGCGCCCCCGGCAGGGAGGGCTCCGGCACCACCGCCGGCAACCTGCACATGCAGGCCGTGCACACCAAGCGCCCCGGCCAGGCGGTGCCGCTGGACAGCGCGCGGTTCCTGCCGCTGCAGCGCGCCGCGAGCGACCGGTGGGAGACGCTGGAGGAGGAGCTGGAAACCTCGGTGGAGGTCCGCCGCACCGGTGGCTTCACCATCGCCGAGACCGAGGAGCAGTGCCAGGAGCTGCGCGACAAGCACGGCTGGGAGGCCGCAGCCGGGATCCACACCGAGATCCTCGACGGAGACGCCGCGCGGGCCGCGCTGCCCCTGCTCGGACCGACGGTGGCCGCCGCCACCTGGTGTGACCTGGACGGCTACGCCAACCCGCTGAAGGTCACCCCCGCCTACCTGGACTCGGCGACCAGGCACGGCGGCCGGACCGTGGCGTTCGCGCCGGTCCGGCGGATCACCCGCAACGGCGACGGCTGGCGGGTGGTCGCCGGGCGCGGCGCCGCCGAGCGGGTGGTGGACACCCCCGTGGTGGTCGACGTCGCGGGGCCCTGGCTGGGGGAGATCGCGGCCATGGCCGGGATCACGCTGCGGATGACACCGGTGGCGATCCAGATGCACGCCACCGTGCGCTCCTCGGCCACCATGTCCCACCTGGTCCAGCACATCGGCGAGGGACTGTCGGTGAAGCAGGTCGCCGCGGGCAACCTGCTGATCGGCGGCGGCTGGCCGGCCCTGAGCATGGACCTGGCCGGCCGGAGCGACGCCAGCCTGGACAGCCTGGTGGGCAACGTCGCGCTGGCGGTCCGGGTGCTGCCGTTCATCCGGGACCTGCGGCTGCTGCGGATGTGGGCCGGGCCGCTCGCGGCCACGCCCGACGAGATGCCGGTGATCGGCGAGGTGCCCGGCGCCCCCGGGTTCTACGTGGCCGGAGGCACCTACGCCTTCACCTTCGCCCCGCTGTGGGGGGAGACGCTGCGCTGCCTGATCGAGGGGAAGCCGCCGCCGGTCGACGTCTCCGACCTCGGCCCCGGCCGGCTGATGGAGCGGTGGAGCCAGGAAGACAACGGCCCAGAGCAGGAAAACCACCAGGACAGAAGGAGTAAGCGGTGCTGACATCACCTCGGCTGCGGCCCACGTCGGAGCCCGAGACCCTCTGGTTGACCGGTGGGCACGTCGTGGACGTCCGATCAGGACGGATCCGCAGGAACGCCAACGTGCTCGTCGCGGCCGGCCGGATCGAGAAGATCACGGCGGACGCCCCGCCCCCGGGAGCGCGGACCGTCGAGCTGGGCGGCAGGTACCTGATGCCCGGCCTGATCTCGGTGCACACCCACCTGTCGGTGCTCTACCCCTTCTCCGCCACCGACGAGTCGGAGAACCCCGGGCTGACCGCGCTGCGCGCGCTGTCCCGGGCGCAGGACGCCCTCGTCGCGGGGGTCACCACGATCCGCTGCGTGCACGAGCAGAACCGCGCCGACCTGCTGGTGCGCACCGCCGCGGACCAGGGCTGGGTGGCCGCGCCGCGGATCGTCGGAGCGGGCCGGGCCATCTCCACCACCGGCGGCCACGGCAAGGGCGCCGACTGCTCCTACGCCGACGGGCACGACGGCTTCCTGCGCGCGGCCAGGCAGGAGCTGGACGCGGGCGCCGACCTGCTCAAGATCTTCATCACCGGCGGCATCGCCCACCAGGGCGAGTCGTTCACCGGCGCGCAGATGACCGCCGAGGAGATGCGGGCCGTGGTCCGCGCCGCCGAGGAGCACGGCAGTTACGTGACCGCGCACGCCGGCGCCGGCTCGGCGATCCGCGAGGCGCTCGCCGCCGGAGTCCGCGGCTACGAGCACGCCTACGACCTGGACGACGACACGGCCAGGCAGATGGCGGAGCGGCGGGTGTTCCTCACCCCGACCCTGTGCGTCACCCGCTGCCCCGACTGGATGGCCGAGCACAGCTTCACGCCCTGGCAGATCGAGCGGGCGGTGGAGGTCGGCCCCGGCCACCTGGCCAGCATCCGGCGGGCGGTCGCGGCCGGCATCGCCGACCCGGACGACCCCGGCGCGCCGGGCATCACCATGCTCGCCGGCACCGACTACCCGCCGGGCGAGCCCATCGAGGACACCGTCGTGGCGGTCCGCGAGATGGAGTTCCTCACCGACGCGGGACTCAGCCCCATCCAGGCGGTACGGGCCGGCACGTCCGAGGCCGCGCGCCTGGTCGGGCTGGCCGGCCAGGCCGGTGCCGTCGAGGAGGGCTACCTCGCCGACCTGATCGTCACCGAGCGCGACCCGCTGAGCGACGTCTCCGCGCTGCGCCGGATCCCCTTCGTCATGCAGGCCGGCCGGATCGTCCGTGACGATCTGCCGGTCGTCCCCGCCCCGCAGCAGGTCCCTGGAGGTGCCCTGTGAACTCCCCCGACACTCCGGCCGGACGTACCCGGTTCGCCGTGGACATCGGCGGCACGTTCGTCGACGCGATCGCCTACGACGAGGAGACCGGGCAGATCCGGCTGCACAAGGCCTCGACCACCCCCGGTGCCCCCGAGCGGGGCGTCCTGGACGCGGTGGGCGGCCTCGCCACCCGGCTGGACGGGGTGGAGGCGTTCGTCCACGGCACCACGCTCGGCCTGAACGCGATCCTGCAGCGCCGCGGCGCGAACCTCGGCATCATCACCAACGAGGGCTTCAGGGACCTGCTGGAGATCGCCCGCGCCAACGTCCCCGGCCAGCACATGTACGACTTCTCCTACGCCCCGCCGCCGCCGCTGGTGCCGCGCCGCCGGCGGATCGGCGTACCCTGCCGGATCGACGCGCAGGGCGACGTGGTGCAGGACCTGGACGAGGACGCCGTGCGCGAGGCCGGCCGGATCCTGGTCGAGGAGCAGGGACTGGCCTCACTGGCCATCTGCTTCCTGCACTCCTACGCCAACCCCGAGCACGAGCGGCGGGCCGCGCGCATCCTGCGCGAGCTCTACCCGGACGTGTCGATCTCGGTCTCCACCGACATCACCCGTGAGTACCGCGAGTACGAGCGGACCAGCACCGTCACCCTGGACGCCTACATCCGGCCGGTGCTGAGCGACTACATCGGCACCCTGGAGGCCAGGCTGACCGAGGCGGGGCTCACCCACCCGCTGCACATCATGCGCTCGGGCGGCGGTGCGATGACCGCGGAACTGGCCCGCCGCGCCCCGCTGATGACCGTGCTGTCCGGCCCCGCCGGGGGAGTGGTGGGCGCCTCCTTCCTGGCCCGCGAGCAGCGGCTGCCCAAGCTGATCTCCTTCGACGTCGGCGGCACCAGCGTGGACTGCTGCGTCATCGAGGACGGCGAGCCCGGCGAGGTGCACGAGGCGGGCATCGACGGCTTCCCGCTGCTCATCCCGATCTTCGACATCCGTACCGTGGGCGCGGGCGGCGGCTCGATCGCCTGGATCGACGAGGGGCTGCTCAAGGTCGGCCCGCACAGCGCCGGCGCCGTGCCGGGGCCGGTGGCGTACGGCGCGGGCGGCACCGAGCCGACCGTCACCGACGCCGCGCTGGTGCTCGGCTACCTGGACCCCGCCGCGTTCCTCGGCGGCGACATGTCCATCGACGCGGACGCGGCCCGCGCCGCGATCGAGGCCAAGCTGGCCGTTCCCCTCGGGGTGAGCGTGCCCCAGGCCGCCGCGAGCGTCTTCCGGGTGCTGCTGGCCCGCATGGTCGGCGCGCTGCGCGAGATCACCGTGGAGCGGGCGCTGGATCCGCGCGAGTTCGCGCTGCTGGCCATCGGCGGCGCCGGACCGCTGCTCGGCCCGATGCTCGCCAGGGAGATGGGCATCGCCACCACGATCGTCCCGCAGGTGCCCGCCGCGTTCTCCGCCTTCGGCATGCTGATGTCCGACCTGGAGTACGAGTTCGCCGCCACCGTGCTGCGCTCCCTCAGCGACGACAGCCTGGCCGCCCTGGAGAGCGAGTTCGCCGACCTGGAGGCGCAGGGCGACGAGGTGCTGTCCGCGCAGGGCATCAAGCCGGAGGACCGCACCCTGATCCGCAGGCTGGACATCCGCTACCACGGCCAGGAGCACAGCCTCGGCATCGACCTGCAGCCCGGCGACACCGCCGCGAGCGTGCTGGCCCGGTTCAACGCCCAGCACGAGGCGCGCTACGGCCACGCGATGGCCGACACCGGGCAGATCCTCACCCTGCGGGTGCGGGCGGTGGGACGGCTGGCCAAGCCGGCGCTGCGCGAGCTGGCACCCGCCGGGCCCGGCGGGCCCGAGGCGGTCGGCGAGCGGCCCGCCTTCGACGTCGCGGTCGGCGAGATCGCCGTGTTCCCGGTCTACGACCGGACCACCCTGGCGCCCGGTCACGAGGTGAGCGGCCCGGCGATCGTCGAGGAGGGCACCTCGACGACGGTGATCTTCGGTGATCAGCGGCTCACCGTCGACACCTATGGACAGCTGCTGGTGACCGGTACCGGAGGAACCCTGTGAACAGCCCTGAGCGTCTGGACGGCGCGACCGTCGAGGTGATCCGCAACTACCTGGTCTCGGTGGGCGAGCAGATGCGCCGCACCCTGGTGCGGGCGGCCTTCAACCCGGTGATCTACGAGGTGCTCGACTTCGGTATCTCGATCTACAACGCCGACCTGGAGCTGACCGCCGAGGCCGCGGGGATCACCTCGTTCCTCGGTGCCAACGACCACGCCATCGTCAAGGGCGTGGAGTACGTCGGCCGGGAGAACTTCGCGCCGGGCGACGTCTACCTGCTGAACTATCCGTACTGGAGCGGCGCGCACTCCTACGACGCGATGCTCTTCGCGCCGGTCTTCCGTGACGGGCACGAGGGCCCCGCGGCCTACCTCGCGGTGCGCGCGCACTGGATGGACCTCGGTGCCAAGTCCCCCGGCTACGTCCTGGACTCCACGGACATGCACCAGGAAGGTCTCATCTTCCCGGGCACCAGGATCGTGAGCCGTGGCGAGGTGGTCCGCGACATCGTCGAGCTCATCCGGTTCAACTCCCGGCTGCCCGACCTGACCATCGGCGACTTCCACGCCCAGCTCGCCGCCCTGCGCACCGGCGAGAACCGGCTGGCGCAGGTCTGGGAGAAGTTCGGCGGCGAGACCGTCGACCAGGCCATCAGGCAGGTCATCGAGCACGGCGAGCGGGTCGCCAGAAAGGCCCTGGCCGCGCTGCCCAACGGCACCTGGACGGCCTTCGACTACTGCGACGACGACGGCATCACCGAGGACCTGATCCGGATGGAGGTCAAGGTCACCATCGACGGCGACCGGATGGAGGTCGACTTCAACGGCTCCGACGGCGCGGTGGCCGGCCCGGTCAACCTGCCGATCGGCTCCACCGAGAGCCTGGGCAAGGCCATCTTCAAGGAGCTGACCACGCCCAGGGAGCCCTCCAACGCCGGGCACTACCGGGCGCTGGAGGTCAAGGCCGATCCCGGCAACTTCTTCCACGCCGTCTACCCGGCCGCGACCTTCACCCAGTGGAGCGCCATCGTCGCGTTCGAGCTGATCCACAAGGCGCTGGCCCAGGTGATGGACTCGATCCCGGCCTCCTCCGGTGGTGACGAGCCGGGCTTCATGGCGCTCGGCCACGACCCGCGCACCGGCGCGGACTTCGTGATCAGCAACAACGAGGGCATCGGCTGGGGCGCGCGCAAGGACCGCGACGGCGCGAACGCCCAGCAGCACCCCTCCCAGAGCGTGGTCCGCAACACCCCGGTCGAGGTGCTGGAGCACAAGTCCACCGTGTTCCACGAGCGGCTGGAGCTGATTCCCGACTCCGGCGGCGCCGGCCGGTTCCGCGGCGGCGTCGGCGTGCTCAGGCAGGTCCGCTACCTCGCCGACGGCGAGGTGCTGTCGATGAAGAAGAAGAGCAAGACCCGGCCCTGGGCGCTGGACGGCGGCCAGGAGCCCGAGCCCAGCGAGATGGTGCTGTGGCCGGACACCGACCAGGCCAAGCGGGTCGGCATGTACCGGGCCGCGATGAAGGCCGGCGACCGGTTCGTGAACCGGACCGCCGGAGGCGGCGGCTACGGCGATCCCCTCGACCGCGACCCGGCCGCGGTGGTGGCCGACGTGCTAAACGGCTACGTCAGCGCCGAGGCCGCGGAGCAGTCCTACGGCGTGATCGTGGACGGCGACGGCTGGCGGCCCACGCCGGCCAGGGCCGCCCGACTCAAGAGTGAAGGGTAGACGACAGTGCACCGACCCCCCGCCACCCCGGTGGCACGTGGCCGCAAGGGCACGCTGGGCCTGACCTCCGTCCTGCTCGTCGGCGCGCTGGCCCTCGCGGCCTGCGGCCAGAGCACTCCGGGCGGCTCCGGCGGCTCCGACGTCCGCAGGCAGACGCTGATCATCGCGGAGAACGAGCCGCCGGCCACCTTCGACCCGGTCCAGGCCGACAACTCGACCGTTGACGAGGTGTCCATCCCCGCCTACGACACCCTGGTCAAGTACGGCAAGGGCGGCGTGATCGCCCCCGCGGTGGCCACCGAGTGGACGTTCTCCAAGGACGGCAAGACCCTCGACCTGACGCTCCGCGACGACGTGACCTTCCACGACGGCACCAAGCTGACCGCCACCGACGTGAAGTACACGCTGGACCGGATCGGCAAGCTGCAGATGGGCGTCGCGTCGCTGCTGACCGCCTACGACTCCGCCGAGGTCGTCGACGACACCCACCTGGCGATCAGGCTGAAGCAGTCCTACGCGCCGTTCCTGGGTGCGCTGTCGCGGGTCTACCTGCTCAACTCCAAGCTCGTCCAGGCCAACGCCGGCTCCGACGACGGCCGTCAGTGGCTGGCGGCCAACGGCGCGGGGTCCGGGCCGTACAAGCTGACCGGGTACACCCCCAACCAGGAGGCCAAGTTCACCCGGCACGACGGTTACTGGGGCGGTTTCACCAACCAGGCCAAGGACGTGGTGATCCGCTACCTGCCGCAGGCGGCGACCCAGAAGACCGCGCTGAGCAACGGTGACGTGGACATCGCGATGGACATCGACCCCAACGACTGGGCCGGTCTCGAAAGCGGCGGCTATGTGGTGGACAAGGCCGACACCAACGTGCAGCTCTACGTCTTCTTCAAGATGAAGGACTCGCCGGCGGCCGACAAGGCGCTGCGCGAGGCCATCACCTACGCCTACGACTACGACCAGCACCAGTCGGCCATCCTCAAGGGCGCGGGCAAGAAGGCCGCCGGAGTGCTGGCGAGCACTATGGCCTGCGCCGACCCCACGGTCGCGCAGGCGGGCTACGACCTGGACAAGGCCAAGAGCATCCTGGACGCCGCCGGCCTGAAGAACGTCACGCTGACGATGAGCTACCTCAAGGCCACCGCCGAGATGGAGCAGGCGGCCACGCTGCTCCAGTCCGACCTCGCCAAGATCGGCGTGAAGGTCGAACTGTCGGCGGTCACCTACCCGCAGTACGTCGAGATGCTCAAGAGCAACGAGACCACGCCCGACCTCGGCATGATCTACGGCTTCCCGCCCTACCCGGACCCGGACTCCGTGCTGCACCTGCAGTTCAACTCGAAGTTCATCAACAACGGGCAGAACAGCGGCGGCTACCACAACCCGAAGGTCGACAAGCTGGTCGAGGACGCTCAGAAGCTGACGGACGAGGAGGCCCGCTGCGCCCTCTACAAGGAGGCCCAGCAGACCATCGCGGCCGACCACCCCTCGATCAACATGTCCAACCCGCAGTACGTGACGGTTCACCGCAAGGGGCTCACCGGCTACGCCTATGACCCCGCGCACCACCAGACCGTGGACGTCTACCAGGTGCAGGTCGGCTGACCCGCCGGGCTCGGCGCGGCCCTCCGCGCCGGGCCCGCCCATCATCGGAGATCACCACTGAGGGGAGGTACCCCATGGCTCGTTTCCTGCTACGGCGGCTCGTGACCAGTGTCGTCGTTCTGGCAGGCCTGGCCGTCGTCACCTTTCTGATGACCCAGGTACTGCCCGGCGACCCGGCCAGGACCGCCGCGGGGCGTAACGCGACCGCCGAACAGGTGGCACAGGTACGGATCCAGCTCGGCCTTGACCGGCCTCTGTGGCAGCAGTTCACGGGGTATCTGGACCGGCTGCTCCACGGCGACCTGGGCATCTCGGTGTTCACCCAGCGGCCGGTGCTCGATGACATCGCGGCCATGCTGCCCTCCTCGGTGGAACTCGTGCTCGCCGCGATGGCGATCAACATCGTGGTGGCGGTACCGCTGGGCGTGTACGCCGCCTACCGGCGAGGCCGGCCGGCCGACATCGCGGCCCGGCTCATCGCCCTGCTGGGCGCGGCGGTCCCGGTCTTCTGGCTGGGCCTCATGCTCCAGCTCGTCTTCGCCGCGGAACTCAGGTTGCTGCCGCTGACCGGCCAGCTCGCCTTCGGCCAGGACGTGCCGAGGATCACCGGAATGACCTCGCTGGACGCGCTGCTCGGCGGGAACCTGCCCGCCTTCGGCGACGCCCTGCAACACCTGATACTTCCCGCCCTCACGCTGGCCGCCTCGTTCGTCGCGGTGGTGGCCCGCACGGTGCGCTCCTCAATGATCACCGCGCTGGACTCCGACTACATCACGCTGGCCCGGGCGACCGGCGCCTCGGAGTTCCGCGTGGTGGTACGGCACGGCCTGCGCAACGCCATGGTCCCGGCCAGCACGATTCTCGGCATGCAGCTCGGCTGGATGCTCGGCTCCACGGTCCTGGTGGAATCCATCTTCGGCAGGACGGGAATCGGCGCCCACGCGGTCGCCGCCGTCCTGCAGAGCGACCTCTACACCGTGATCGGCACGGTTCTCGTGATCGGAGTGGTCTTCGTGGTGGCGAACATCGCCGTGGACCTGATCCAGCTCTGGCTCAACCCGCGGCTGCGCAGGACGAAGCGCCGCACGGGCGAGCCGGCCGTACCCGCTCTCGCGGAGGTGAACGCGTGAGCGCCGGCGCCACGGCGGTCGCCGGCGCGCGCCGCCGTATCCTGCCCCGCGTCCCGATCGTCGAGCGCGCCGCGGTGACGGTGGCCGTGGCGATGGTGCTCCTCGCCGCCGTCGGGCCGCTGATCGCGCCGCACGACCCCTACGCGGTCGACCTGTCCAAGGCCCTGCTGTCCCCCTCGGGCGACCACTGGTTCGGCACCGACGCCAGCGGCCGTGACGTGCTCAGCCGGGTGCTGTCCGGCGCGCGGGTCACCCTGCCCGCCACGATGATCGTGATCGCCGCCGCGGCGCTGATCGGGACCGTGGTCGGCACGGTCGCGGCCCTCGGCGGGAAGGTCGTCGACGAGGTGCTGATGCGGATCACCGACATCGGCCTCTCGCTCCCGTCGATCATCCTGGCCCTCGGCCTGGCCGCCGCGCTCGGCTCCGGCCTGCAGTCCGCGGTGATCGCCCTCTCCCTCACCTGGTGGCCCGGCTACGCGCGGCTGGTGCGCACGCTGGTCCGCGACGTCAAGGACGCCGAGTACGTCGACGCGGCCAGGATGCTCGGGGTCTCCAGGACCCGTCTGGTCTTCCGGCACATCCTGCCCAACGCGCTGAACACCCTGTACGTGCAGACCACGCTGGACGTCGCCGCGGTGATGCTGGTCATCTCCGGCCTGTCCTTCGTCGGCGTCGGCGCGCAGGTGCCGTCCGCCGAATGGGGGGCGATGATCGCCTCGGCGGCCAACAACCTCACCAACGGCTGGTGGGCGGTGGCCTTCCCCGGCCTGGCCATCATGCTGACCGCGATCTCCTTCAACCTGCTGGGCGACTGGCTGCGGGTGCGCAACGACCCGACGATCCGCGAGGGGGCCGGCCGATGACGGACACACCACTGCTCGCCGTACGGGATCTGCGGGCGAGCTTCCCCGGGCCCGAGGGGCCGGTCGAGGTCGTGCACGGCGTCGACCTGGAGCTGGCACGCGGCGAGAAGGTCGCGCTGGTCGGCGAGTCCGGCTCCGGCAAGTCGGTCACCGCGCGAGCCGTACTGCGACTGGACGCCGGCGCCACGCTGACCGGGCGGATCGAGCTGGACGGCACCGACCTGCTGACGCTGCCGCCGCGCCGGATGCGCGAGGTCCGCGGTTCGGGGGTCGGCCTGGTCTTCCAGGACCCGCTTGCCTCGCTCAACCCGGTGATGACGATCGGCTGGCAGATCACGCAGCCGCTGGTCATCCGAGGGGTGTCCAAGAAGGTCGCCAGGCGGCGCGGCGTCGAGCTGCTCTCCCGGCTGGGCGTGCGCGACGCCGAGCAGCGCTTCGACGACTACCCCCACCAGTTCTCCGGCGGGATGCGGCAGCGGGTGGTGATCGCCATCGCGATCATCGCGGAACCCGCGCTGCTCATCGCCGACGAGCCGACCACCGCACTCGACGTGCGGGTCCAGGCGCAGGTGCTGCGGCTGCTGCACGAACTGGCCGACGAGCGGGACATGGCGGTCCTGCTGATCACCCACGACCTGGGCATCGTGGCCGGGTTCGCCGAACGGGTGGTGGTGATGCGCCACGGCCTGGCGGTGGAGAGCGGCCCGGTCGAGGAGATCTACGCCCGGCCCCGCCACCCCTACACCAGGGCGCTGCTCGCGGCCGTGCCCCGGATCGGGGGAGACCTGTCCCGGCCGCTGGCCACCATCGGCTCCGCGGTGGAGACGGCCGAGGAAGGAACGGTGAGCCCGTCATGAGCGAGCCCCTGCTGCGGGTGCGGAACCTGGTCAAGACGTTCGAGGGCAGGCGCGTGCTGGACGACGTCTCCTTCGACATGATGCCGGGCGAGGTGCTCGGCCTGGTCGGGGAGTCGGGCTCCGGCAAGTCCACCACCGCGCGGTGTGTGGCGCGGCTGACCGAACCGGACTCCGGCCGGGTGGAACTCGGCGGGCGCGACGTGCTGGCGGCCGGCCGCGGGGAGCTGCGCTCCCTCCGTCGCGAGATGCAGATGGTGTTCCAGGACCCGTACTCGTCGCTGAACCCCCGGATGACCGTGGCCGAGCTGCTTGAGGAGCCGCTCGTCGTGCACGGCCTTGAGCCGGACCGGCGCCGGCGCAGGGAGCGCGCGGCGGCCCTGCTGGAGACGGTGAGCATGTCCGCCGAGCACCTGGACCGCTACCCCAGGTCGTTCTCCGGCGGGCAGCGCCAGCGCATCGCCATCGCCCGGGCCCTGGCGGTCGAGCCCCGGCTGCTCATCTGCGACGAGCCGATCTCCTCCCTGGACGTCTCGGTCCAGGCCCAGGTGCTCAACCTGCTCCGGGACCTGCGGCTGCGGCTGAACCTGTCGATCCTGTTCATCGCGCACGATCTGGCGGTCGTCTACTACCTCTGCGACCGGATCGCGGTCATGGAACAGGGACGGCTCGCTGAGATCGGCACCCGGGAGCAGGTGTACGGGGCGCCGGAGCACCCCTACACCCGGTCGCTGCTGGCGGCCGTCCCGATCCCCGACCCCGCCGCAGAGCGTGCCCGCCGCGCGGCCGAACCCCAGTACTGAAGGAGGACCCGTGGAGAATCTGCGGATGTTCGTCAACGGCCAGGCGATGTCGGGCGGCAGCCTGAACACCGCGCTGAGCGGCGCGGTGTTCGTCGGACCCGTCGAGACCGCCCCCCGCTACCGGTTCTACTCGGTGCGCGACGAGTTCCCCGGCCTGTACCCGGTGACCTCCGACGGGCACGCCGTGCCCGGCGAGCTGTACGAGGTGAGCTACCAGATCCTGCGCGAGCACCTGCTGCCGAACGAGCCCGAGGAGCTGGAGCTGAGCGTGATCGAGCTCGCCGACGGCAGCGGATCGCTGTCCATGCGGATGCGCGACGGGTCGCTGACCCTGCCGGGGGTCACCGACATCAGCACGGCCGGCGGCTGGCGGGCCTACCTCGCGTCCGGCCGGACGCAGGGCGCGATCGGATGAGAGACGCCGAGCTGGTGGTGCGGGGCGGCACGGTGGTCGAGGCGGGCTGGTCCGCCCCCGCCGACGTGTTCGTGGCCGGTGGTGTCGTCGTCGCCCTGGCCGAGCCGGGCACGCCCGCGCCGGGCACCGCGACCGAGGTCGACGCGACCGGGCGGCTGGTCATGCCGGGCGGGGTGGACCCGCACTGCCACGTCGGCTTCACCTCCGGCGACTTCACCTCGCTCGACGACTACACCAGGTGCACGACGGCCGCGGTGTTCGGCGGCACCACCACGATCGTGGACTTCGCCATCCCACGGCCCGGCCAGGCACCCGCCGACGCGGCGTACGCCCAGCGGGCCAAGGCTGATCGGGGACTGTGTGACAGTGCCCTGCACGCCTGCGTCGTGGAGTGGGACGAGACCGTTCCCGACCAGCTCGGCGCGCTGGTCGCGGACGGCATGCCCACGGTGAAGATGTTCACCACCTACCGCGGCGAGACCATGGCGGGCGAGGACACCATCCTGCGGACCATGAGGACGCTGCGCGACCTGGGCGGCATGGTGGTGATCCACTGCGAGGCCAACCACATCATCGAGGACACCCAGGAACGGTGCGCGGCGAGCGGCAGGATCGGCGCCGGGCACATGGCCGCGACCCGTCCCGAACTGGCCGAGACCGCCTCGGTGGCCGAGGTGCTGGCCATCGCCGAGTCGCTGCGGGCGCCGGTCTACTTCGTGCACCAGTCCACCGCCGAGGCGGTCGAGCTGGTGGCGGCGGCCAGGCGGCGCGGCGTGCCGGCGTTCACCGAGTCGGTCGCCCACCACCTGGTGCTGGACGACGGCAACTATGACGGCCCCACTCCGGAGCGGTTCGTCTGCTGCCCGCCGCTCCGCTCCCGCCAGGCCGTCGACGCGCTGGGACGCCACCTGTTCACCGGGGAGATCACCACGATCGGCAGCGACCACTGCTGCTACGACGTGGCGCAGAAGGAGTCGCGGCGCACCGACGTGCGGGCCATGCCCAACGGCCTGCCCGGGGTGGAGACCCGGCTACCGGTGATCTTCTCCGAGTACGTCGCCGGGGCAGGGCTGCCCGCCACCCGGTTCGTCGAGCTGACCGCCGCCAACCCGGCCAGGACCAACGGCCTGTATCCGCGCAAGGGCACGCTGATGCCGGGCTCGGACGCCGACATCGCGATCTGGGATCCGGCCGCCCGGTGGCGGGTGAGCGCCGGCGACCTGCACATGGCGACGGACTACACGCCGTATGAGGGCATGACCCTGACCGGCAGGCCGCGGACCGTCCTGGTCGGCGGCCGGGTCGTGGTCCACGACGGCATCCTGGCCGACCCCGTCCCCCGCGGCCGGCACCTGCCCGCCGGACCGATCTCGCTCACCCCGGCACTGGGACGCACGGCCCCGTGACGACGGCGCCCCGGCCGGCAGTCGCTGGCCGGGGCGATCCCATCGGCATCGGCGGAGGACCTGGTGGCGCCGGACAGGGGCGTCGAGTCCCGCACGTTGGCCAGGGCCGTCCAGTGGTATGTTCGGCGGCGCGTCCTTCTCAGCGGTCACCGTACCGTCGTGTTCACCTGATCGGCGCCGAAGCGGTCGCTGGGGCGATCGTCGGTTCGCACCGGAACCCGGTCGGCGAAACCCAGGTCGGGGTCCCAGCGTAGGGAGACGTGGCCGCCGGGAGTGCGGACGCTCAGCCGTCCGCCGGACCGGGCGACCTCGGGGTCGCCGGTGCCGGGCACGATCAGGGTGAGCACCGACTCGGCGGGCGGGGACAGGACCGTCGTCGCCTCGGCCTGCCTGAGGTAGCCGAGGGCGATCGTCTCGGTCCGCACGGCCTGCCCGCAGAGCGGCCGGCCCGAGGGCATCGCGAGTTGGAGCAGCGTCACCCGCCACTCCCCGTCGGCCAGGACCACCTGGCCGTCACGGTTGGAGACCACCGTGAGCGAGGGGGCGAAGTGCCACAGGTTGCGCAGCGCCGACCCCGCCGGGACCGAGTCCAGCACGGCCATCAGGTCGGCGCCGTGGCCGACCAGGACCGACCGCGTACGGCTGACGCCGTACGCGGTGTCGGTGAACCGGTAGCACTGCCGCGCCGGGGCGACGGACGAGCTCACCAGGCGCGTCGCCGTCCCCTCGCGGAGGTCCGCGTCCACCACGACGGGCACGTTGTGCGCCTCGGGGGAGATGGTCCACCTCCGGTAGCCGGTCCGCTCGTAGGAGTGGAAACCCGCCTCCACCAGGATGTCCCGGCCGTGGGCGTGGTAGGTGACGCCCAGATGGTCCTCGTGACCGTGCAGCCGGCGGCCGGTACCGAACCTGATCGAGTAGAAGGCCGACTCCGGGTCGTCCCATGCCGTCCTGCCGAAGACGTAACCGTCGTCGAACACCTGCACGGTGTCCTTCCCGTGCCGGAAACCGCTCGGGCGCGTGTCGGCCGGGCTGTCGCCGATCGGCACCAGGCGGCCGTCGGGCTGAGTGGCATGGCTGATGTAGGTCTCCAGCGAGTCGCGCCGCGCGACGAGCCCCGCGGGGACCTCGGCCCCGGACGCCCTGATCGCCTCGATCGCGGTGCCCAGCCGCCGGTGGACGTATATCCCGTACCTCGGAGCCTGCTCGTGCAGCACGCCCTGCGCGTCGATGGCGAGTTCCGCCGAGTCGGTCATCCGCCGGACGGCCAGGTCCTTCCACCGCTCCTGGCCGAGACGGCAGCCGACCGTCAGCAGCGCGATGTCCTGGTCCAGGCCGTGGTTGTGACCCCGCCGGTAGAGCGCGGGGTCGGACAGGATCTCGGCGTGCTCGACCAGGCTCTTCGACAGCCAGTCGTCGCGCACGTGCGCGCTGAGGCAGACCAGGACCGGGGCGCGTAGCGCGACCGGGTGCTCGGCCCAGGCCCAGGGACTGATACCGGTCGCGCCACGGGGATTGGCGCGTGCCCAGTCCTCGGCGATCCGGGTGGCGCGGTCGAGGTACTCCGCCTCGCCGGAGCGCTCGTACTCGGCGATCAGCCCTCCCATCCACCGCAGCGCGTGCAGGTTCAGCGTCCAGGAGCGGTTCCGGTGCGGGTCGATCCGCCAGTCGATGTCGGTGCCCAGGTCGACGGGGGGCAGGCCGACGAGCCTGACCCGGCCCGCCATGACCTCGGACACCTTGATCGCGGGAAACCGGTCGGCGGGGCAGATGACCGGTCCTTCGCTCGTCGCCAGGGAGGGCGCTCCGGGACGATTCCTGATCAGGTCGAGCGCCGTACGGGCATGCCAAAACAAGCGATTGCTCCAAAGGATGTCTCGGACGGCCCACGCGCGCACTCGTGAAGGCACTACGAGGGCGAACGGGTCGTCAGCGTGAAGGCGTGGTTCCCCCCGGCAACCCGGGCGGGCTAGGGAAGTTCGGGAACGGCGGGCCGCTCATCGGTCCAGCCCGCCTCCAGGACCAGCTCGACCTGCTCACCCCTGACTCCCGGCCGGCCGGCGACCGTGGAGGAGAGCACCTGGGAGCTGTCCGGATCGATGATCAGTGTCCGCTGCACGGCCGCGCCGTTCCGCGCCCCGGGAGGCTGAACGGTGAAGGCGAACCCGGCTCCCGCCCGGCCCCGCTCGTCCGTGGCGCTGCCCAGATACCGGATGTTCGGCAGCTCGGCCAGCGCACGGTAGGCGGCCGCGCGCACGTCCGGCGGCGACGGCTTGCTCCACAGCAGGCCGCTGAGCGCGTCCGCGACGACACCGTCGATGGTGCCGGCCGGAACGTCGCTCACCGCCTCGGTGACCCAGTCCCGCAACGCGGCGGGGGTGACCGGGAGCCTCTGGAGCTGCTCGAAGGTCATCTCATGACCGGCCATGCTGAAGGGCACCCTGCCGGTGATGGCCCTGAGCTCGCCCTTCTCCGGCGAGGTGGAGAGTACCTCCCCCTGGCTCGACCACTCGGCGGGGGAGCCGTCGCGACGCCAGGCCTCCTCGTCGGCCACGCTTCCCGGGCGCGCCCCCAGCGCCCGGGAGGCGGACCAGACCCGGCCGTCCCTGGCGACCCACTGCTCGGTGAGCCGTGACTCCACCACCCAGTAACGGTTCGCCCCCCTGCCCAGCTGCTCCGGGTACGTCTGCCGGTGCAGTTTCCTGACGCGCCAGTAGGCGTTCGCCGACGCGGGGTCCGACTCGGCGGTGGTCGCCGCCGCGAGCAGGACCGATCGCCCGGAGATCGTCGCGACCCGGTTCGGCGCCTCCGCCTCCCCGGTCATGCCGGGAACCACGATCGCCACCGCCACGGCGGCGGCCGCGAGGCCGGCCACGGCCGCGGTCCATGACAGCCGCCACCGTCGCCTCCTGGGCTCGTCGGTCAGCAACCCGCGCACCCTGGCCTTGAGGAGCGGATCGAGCCGCGGCTCGCCGTACAGCTCGCGGACCGTCTTCAGCTCATCCACGATCGGCCTCCTCGGACTCCAGCATCGGGTTGGTCTCGCCCAGCGTGGCGCGCAGCTTCTTCCTGGCCCGGTTCAGCCGTGACCCGACCGTCCCGTACGGGATGCCCAGGGCGGTGGCGATCTCCTCGTGGCTCAGCCCGGCCAGGGCGACGAGGAGCAGGACGTCGCGATCTCGCTGGTGGAGCCCGGCCAGGGCCGCCGCGAGACTCGGCCGCAGGCTTTCCGCGCTGACCCGCACGGTGACGTGCTCCTCGTGCCCCGGGGTGTCCGGGTCGGGGCCGTGGCGCCCGAGTGCGCGCAACGTTCGCACCTCGACGCGGCGGTGCCTGCCGATGAGGTTGGTGGCGATGCCGTACAGCCAGGCCCGCACGCCGGCCCGCGACGGGTCGTACTGCGCCCGCTTGCGGAACGCGGTGAGGAACGTCTCCGCGACGATGTCCTCCGCGGCGTCGGCGCCGAGCCGCTGGGCGACGTAGCGGTGGATCTCGCCGAAGTAGGTGTCGAAGATCGCGCTGAACCGCTCGGACTCGTCGAGGGAGAGCCGGACGACCTGGGCGTCCTCCGCCGGATGGGCGGCCCAGGACATCGCGGTCACGATGGTCTTCCCGTCATGTGCAATCCTTCGAACGCGAACGGCGGTCCCTCTCTATCGCCCGATCCGCCGATTCGCTTTCACGGTCCGGATCCGCGCATCGCGCCCAGCGCGGTGAGCCCCGCGCTGGGGGCCGGGCTCGTGTCGCGATCGGCGGGGTAGGCGGTCCGCCGGATGGCGGAGCGACGATAGGCCATGAGGAGGACGACACGCGCCGCGTCGTCGCCTAGCGTTCCCGGCCTCATCCCCGCCCGTCCGGGTGCGGGCCGGAACGCAAGGGAAGATCTCATGCCATCGCTCTCCAATCCACTCGGTTTCCGCAGATGGGCGGCGGGGGTGTGCCTCATCGTCGCGCCACTCCTCTACATCGCGGGCGCCATCGTCGACCCGGCCCTGCGGCAGGGCGGTGACACCACCGGCGTCTACGGCAGGTATCCGGAGCAGGTCTCGGTCAGCGCCTCGCTCCTGCACTGGAGCTGGGTGCTGATGATCCCGGGAATCATCGGGATGATCCACCTGATCCGGCACAGGGGAGTCGTTTTCGGCCACCTCGCCGGCGGTCTCGCGCTGCTCGGCGTGGTGAACTTCTCCGGACTGATGCTCGGGGATTTCTTCTACTCCCGGCTCGAACGCGCCCTGCCGCCCGCCCAGGGCGAGATGCTCGCCGAGCAGGCGTTCGCCGATCCCGGCGCCACCTTCGGGTTCCAGATCCCGGGCTTCCTCGGGCTGCTCGGCCTGTTCCTGCTCGGCCTGGCCCTGGCCTACGCCGGCCACGGGCCGTGGTGGGCACCCTTCGCGATCATCGCGGGCATCTTCGGAACCCTGATCTTCCCGATCGGCACGGTCGTTGGCGGCCTGCTCTACCTGGCCGGTTCCGGGGTGATCGGGCTGCGGATGCTGCGGATGAGCGACGCGGAGTGGGCCGGGCGGGAGGCGGCTCAGCCGGTCGCCGCCGGGGCGTCCAGCGGGAATCGGGCGACCACCCGGTAACCGCCGCCCGGGACGGGACCGGTGGACAGTTCGCCACCGTGCATCGCGGTCCGCTCGCGCATCCCGACCAGACCGTGCCCACCCGGGCGCTGCCCGTCCGAGCGCTGTCCGTCCGAGCGCTGTCCGTCCGAGCCGCGCCCGCCCCCGGTGCCGTCGTTGGTGATCTCCACATCCAGCCCGGTCAGGCTGTGGGCGATGACGACGTCGGCACCGGCGGCGGGGGAGTGCTTCAGCACGTTCGTCAGAGCCTCCTGGATCACCCGGTAGGCGGAGAGCGCGAGTCCCGGCGGCAGGGGGCGCGGTTCGCCGGTGATCCGGAGGCGGACGTCCAACCCGGCCTCCCTGACCTGCGTGACCAGCTCGTCCAGCCGCTCCAGGCCCGGCTGGGACGCGCCGGGGTCCAGGTCCCCGGTCCCGCGGAGCACGCCCAGCATGAGCTGGAGCTCCTCGACCGCCTCGCGGCCGGCCCGCTCGACCCCGAGCAGCATGTCGCGCTCCAGCTTGTGGTCCTCGCCGAGCCGCATCCGCACCCCGCCGGTGTGCAGGGTCATCACGCTCACGTTGTGCGAGACGATGTCGTGGAGCTCCCTGGCGATCCGGGTCCTTTCCTCCGCCACCGCCAGCCGGGCCCGCTCCTCGCGCTCCATCTCCAGGCGGATGGCGCGTTCCGCCAGCCGCAACGTCCGGTCGATCTGGCGACGCAGCAGGATGCCGCTCCCGTACGCCACGCCCATGAAGACGGCGGTGATCATGACTTCGGCGATGTCGTTGCTCTGGAACACCTGCATCTGCAGGCCGGCGTACGCCGCCAGCACGCACGCCAGCCCCGCGAGCCCGCGGCGGCTCCGCAGTTCCGCGGCGCTGGCCACGGTGTGGACCAGGATGAGCGTCGAGTAGAAGTGCCAGGCGGCGTAGTAGTCGTTGCCCGCCACCGCCCGCACGGCCAGGCCGATCGAGATCAGCGCGAGGAGCAGGGTCGTGGGGAACCTGCGCCGGAGCAGCAGCAGCGTCCCGGTGACGACCACCCCCACCGCCATCGGCACCGGATCGCTGATCTGGCCGGGCTGGGAGCCCTGGCGGCCGAAGGACTCGACGAGGCCGGTGATCCCCACGGCGAGGGAGAGAAGGAGATCCATCCGGGTCGGCCGCCAGTCGCCGAGCAGTCTCCTCAGCACGGCAGGCCCTGCTGCCCGGGTCGCACGACCCCGGCCTCGTAGGCGAACACGACGGCCTGGGTCCGGTCGCGCAGGCCGAGCTTGTGCAGCAGCCGGGCGACGTGGGTCCTGATGGTCGCGTCGCCTATCTGGAACTCCCGCGCGATTTCGAGGTTGGACAGCCCTCGGGCGAGCAGGCGCAGCACCTCCAGCTCACGCGGGGTGAGGGTGGCCAGCTCGGGCGGAGCGACCGGCTCGTGGCGTGCGGCGAACGATGCGATCACCCGCGTGGTGGCCGCCGGGTCGATGAGCGCGTCGCCGGCCGCCACCACCCGTACCGCCTCGATGAGCTGCTCGGGGGGCGAGGTCTTGAGCAGGAAACCGTTGACTCCGGCACGGAGCGAGGCGTGCAGGTTCTCGTCGGTGCCGAAGGTGGTCAGTATGACGATCTTGGGCGGATGCGGGTCCGCGAGCAGCCGCCGGGCGGCGCCCAGACCGTCCAGCCTGGGCATCGCGATGTCCATCAGCAGCACGTCCGGTCGCAGTCGCCGGGTCACGGAGAGGGCTTCCAATCCGTCTGCTGCCTCCCCGACGACCTCGATGTCCGCGGCGGTCTCTGCGACGAACCGCAGCCCGGTGCGGATCATGGCCTGGTCGTCCGCGATGACCAGCCTGATCCGCGCGAGATCGTTTGTCCTACCAGGCATGCACAGCAGGCTACAAGAGGTCGGCCGCGCGTCGGCCACCCTCCCCGTACGAGACGCGGGTGACCGGCCGTCCGCCGTGTGGCGGACCCGCGCTCCGCCGCGTGGCGGACGGCGTGTGCGCGGGATGGGCATTCGAGCCGGCCTGGCAGACGGGACTCACCGGACGTGTCACGCCGGCTCGAACACGACGGAGCCGTGCGGAAGCGTTGTGCGGGTGTCAGCGGCAGGCCGCGTCCCGCGTGGAGTCCGCTTGGAAGTATCTCTGTTGCCGGCGCCGCCCAGGGGGGTCCGCCGCTCGGTGAGTCGCCGAGGCCCGGCCGAGGCCGAGGAGCCGGTGCCGCTGCTCGCGGTGATCGCCGATCCGGTGAGGTGACGGCGATGGTACCGGTCGGACTGAGGTTCATCTCAGGTTTGATCACTGTTCATTTAGGTGTTATCCCACGGTCCTTCTTATGATCAACCGCTATGAAGACTGACGCTGGGAACAATCTCCGCAACCGGCTGCTGGGCGCGACCGTGTCGCTGGGCGTGGGTGCCGGAGTCGTTGCCTGGCTTTCGCCGGAGGGCACGGGCGGGGCCGGTCCGGCGAAGGTCGTGGAAGGCGCCTCGGCCTCCGGGTACCGATCGGTGACCGAGGCGGTGGCGAACGCACCCTCGTGGGCGAGCACGGCGATGGAGATGGCCACCGAAGGCACCCTCGTGCTCCTCGGGCTGATCCTCGTCCTGGTGTGGTGGATCGCCCTGCGCCGAGGGGACGTACGCGGTGTCGCCGGAACCGTTATGATCGGCGTGGGCACCGTCGCCGCCTACGCGATCAGCGAGACGGTGAAGCTGATGGTGATCGAGGAACGCCCCTGCCGGGTGGTACCGGGAGCCGCGGCGGCGATCGCGGAGTGCCCGGAGGTGGGGGACTGGTCGTTTCCCAGCAACCACGCCACCCTGGCCGCCGGACTCGCGGTCGGCCTGGCCCTGCTCCGTCCCCGCCTGGCCGCGGTGACCCTGCCGCTGGCCGCGGTGGCGGCGCTGCTCCGGGTGATGGTGGGGGTCCACTACCCGCACGACGTGCTCGCCGGTGTGATCCTCGCCGCAGGCGTGGTGGTGGCGGTGCTGCTCGCGCTCACGCCGCCGGCGCTGCGGCTGGTGTCGCCGCTGATCGAGCGCCTGGGCCGGAACGATTCCGACCCCGAGGGCCGGTACGGTCGCCGTCCGGCCGCCCCCGCGGGCAGGCACCGGGCCGGCCCTTCCCTCCAGCACGGTCAGCCGGCGGGGAATCTGCCCGCTGAGCCACATTACTTCCGTCCTTTCCGGGCCGATCTCCCGCAGACATCGGACAACGGCCACCACAGCGGACGCTTTTGATCCCGTTTTGATCCCGGACGTTTTGATCCGAGGCCGAAGGAGCCGTTGCGCGACGTTGAACATCCGTTTCCGGGAGGTGCGAAAGGCCGGAACTACGATGGGAACGGTGGTCGCGCGGGGATTCGCCGACCTCTCCCGCGTGGTGGGCGGACTCGAAGAGCCCGTACGGAGTTCGCCCTGAGTCCCGCGGGCGATCACACGGACCGATGGGGAAGGCTCCGATGGACGAGGCCGGGCTGCAGAGGCTCGTGGACCAGGTCGTGCTCGACCTGGGGGGTGCCTTCGGAGCGGCGACGGTCGTGCTCGGAGACCGGCTGGGCCTGTGGAAGGCGATGGTGGGGGCGGGCCCGCTCAGCCCCGGTGACCTGGCCTGGCGCACCGGCACCAATGAGCGGCTCGTCGCCGAATGGCTCGCGGCCCAGGCGTGTGCCGGATACGTCCGCTACCAGGACGGCGCCTACACGCTGACCGACGAGCAGGCGACGGTGTTCGCCGACGAGACCAGCCCGGTGTTCATGACCGGGCTCGCCGAACTGATCTCCTCCGTCTACCGCGACGAGGCCGGGATCGCGGAGGCCTACCGGGGTGCCAGGAACCTGGCCTGGCCCGACCACGACCGGGCGCTGTTCAACGGCACCGAGCGGTTCTTCCGCCCCGGATACGCCGCCCACCTGCGAGACAGCTGGATTCCCGCACTCTCGGGCGTCGAGGGGAAACTGACCGCCGGGGCCCTGGTGGCAGACGTCGGCTGCGGGCACGGCGCCTCGACCATCGTGCTGGCGGAGGCGTACCCGAACTCGCGCTTCACCGGCTTCGACGCGCACGTGCCCTCGATCGTGCGGGCCCGCGAGCTGGCACTGCAGGCCGGGGTCACGGACCGGGTGAGTTTCGAGACGGCCTACGCCGACGACTATCCGGGGGCCGGCTACGACCTGGTCTGCCTGTTCGACTGCCTGCACGACATGGGCGACCCCGTTGCCGCGCTACGGCACGTGCACTCCACCCTGGCACCCGACGGCACCGTGCTGCTGGTCGAGCCGTTCGCGCACGGGCGGTTGCCGGACGACCTCAACCCGGTGGGCCGGCTCTTCTTCAACGCCTCGGCCACCATCTGCGTACCCAACGCGCTCGCCCAGGGCGGCACCGAGGCCCTGGGCGCGCAGGCCGGGCGGGAACGACTCTTCGAGGTGGCCCGGCAGGCGGGTTTCACCCGGCCCTGCCAGGCGACCGCCACCCCGTTCAACCTGGTCCTGGAACTGAAACCGTAGCGGCCGTCGGTCCGCGCCGGCCCCCGCGGGTCAGGACACCCGGGGCGGGGCGGCGGTCCAGGTGTCGCAGGCGGCGGGGGAGAGCGCGCGGTAGCCGCGTTCGAACCAGCGGACCCGGTTGGCGCCGCTGCCGTGGGTGTGGCGCTCACCCTCGTCACCGCTGGCGCGGAGCGTCTCGGACAGTGCCTTCCAGTCCTGCTCGGTACGCGGCAGGGAGTCCCGCACGCTGCCCAGGAACACTCCCGACAGGCAGTCGGCCTGGAGTTCGTAGCGGCGGCCGAGTTCGGCCTGGCGGGTGTGGTCGGCGCGGACGCGCCTCTCGTAGTGGTCCCTGACGCCGGTGAGGCTCTGCAGGTGGTGGCCGTACTCGTGGGCCGCCACCTTGAAGGGGTACAGATCGGTCCGATCCTCGATCCAGGCACCGGTGAGCGGGAACACCAGCGTGGCCCATTTCGTGCAGTAGAAGGCGTCCGCGCCCTGGGGCCAGGGTATTCCGCAGACGCGCCGCGCGGGCTCGGAGTAGAGGCGGACCGTGGGCGTGCGGAACCGCAGCCCGGCCCGAGCGAAGTGGGCGGACCACGAGGTGTTCAGACATTTCATGACCGCGGTGAGGTACTCGCCCGGCTGCGGAACGCCTCTGTCGACGAGCGGCGGCTCCGGGCACGAGGTGGCCGCCAGCCTGCCGGACTTCAGCAACGAGGGCTTGGGGGCGGAGGCCTGCGCGACTCCGGCGGGCAGGACGGCAAGACACACGGCGACCAGCGGGACCCAACGTCGGAGAGACCGCCGGGAACCGGCGCGGGGCGGGAGGAAGCGCATGACCGGACAGCTTAGAACTCCTGGCGCCGTTGCCGCGCACGCGGCTCGCGCCGGCCCGTCGTCCGGGTGGCGATCGGCGGATCAGCGTGTTGAGGCGCCGTCCCATCCTCGCGCCGCCGGGCTCACGTCGTCCGCCGCCTGGCGGGCGTTCCCCGGCGGCACGCCGAAGGTCCGTTTGAACGCGCGGCAGAACGCCGCCTCGGACCGGTAGCCGAAGCGGCGGGCGACCACCGAGAGCGGCTCCGATGTCTGCCGAAGGTGCATGCGGGCCAACTGCATGCGCCAGTGGGCGAGATAGCGCATGGCGGGCTCGCCGACCAGGTCGGTGAAGCGCGCCGAGAAGGCCGAGCGCGACATGCCGACCTCCTGCGCGAGCGAGGCGACGCTCCACTGCCGTTCGGGCGCGCGGTGGATCAACGCGAGCGCCCGCCCCACCTGCTCGTCGCGCAGGGCGGCCAGCCAGCCCTGATTCGCCTCGGGCGCCGAGTCGAGCCAGGAGCGGATCGCCTGGATGACGAGGATGTCGGCGAGCCGGGTGATGACGGTCTCCCCGCCCGGTCGCAGGGCGAGAGCCTCGCGGGAGATGAACTGGAGCGTGCTGTTGAGCCAGTTGGCGTCGTCGTCCCAGGCGTCGATGTGCAGCACCTCGGGAAGCTGCGAGACGAGGCGCTGGGCCGCCACATGGTCGAAGCGCACGACACCGTAGGTGGCGTGCGTGCAATCCCCGCCGCCACCGTGGCGCATGATCTCGTAACACTCGCTGACCTGCTCGACCGGTATGTCGAAGAGCGGTTCGGTGTCGGCGTCGGGACCGCTCCGCAGCCGGTGCGGGGTGCCGTGCGGGATCAGGGTGAGGCTGCCCTGCCGGAGCAGGCGTGGCTCGGCTCCGTCGACCTCCAGCCGGCAGTGGCCCGCGGTGACGACCAGCAACGTCATCGACCCGTCGAGCGCCGGTACGTCGACGCCCCACGGCGCGGTGAGTTCGGCACGGCAGTAGAGGGTGCCGGTCAGCCGGAGCAGGTGCAGGGTCTCACCCAGCGGGTCGGCGGGAGCCGGGAACGGGCGAGGGGCACTCGGCATAGCCGTCATGGTGTCACCGCTCTCGACCAACCGTCCACAAGGCTGGACGAACAGCAAAGAAGGACGGACTTTTTTCTATTGTTAGTCCAGAAGTGCCGCACAAGACTGGACTCACCAGCAACCAAAGGAGCATCCGGAGCATGCGGCGACCCCATACCCTCGTCATCGGCTCGACCGGCAAGACCGGCCGGCGAATCGTGCAACGGCTCGCCGAGCGCGGCCACCCGGTCAGGGGCGGCTCGCGCCACCTCGACCCGCCCTTCGACTGGGAACGGCCCGACACCTGGCCCCAGGCGCTGCGCGGCGCCGAATCCGTCTACATCTCCTACTTCCCCGACCTCGCGGCGCCCGGCGCCCCGGCCGCGATCGAGGAGTTGACCGCGTGCGCGGCCGACGCGGGCGTCCAGCGGCTGGTGCTGCTCTCCGGCCGGGGCGAGCTCAACGCGCAGCGCTGCGAGCGGATCGTCAGCGAGTCCGGCCTGAGCCACACGCTCATCCGGACGAGCTGGTTCTCGCAGAACTTCAGCGAGGGCCACCTGCGGGATTCGGTGCTCGGCGGTGTGATCGCGCTGCCGGCCGGCGAGGTCGCGGAACCGTTCGTCGACGTCGACGACATCGCCGACGTCGCGGTCGCCGCCCTCACCGACGACCGTCACTCCGGCCGGCTCTACGAGCTCACCGGGCCGCGCCTGCTGACCTTCCACGAGGCCGCGGCCGAGATCGCGAAGGCCGCGGACCGGCAGGTCGAGTACGTCGCCGTCTCCCCGGAGGTGTTTCACGCCGCCCTGGAGCAGAGCGTCGGGCTCGGCTATGCCGACCTGCTCACGGACCTGTGCAAAGAGGTGTTCGACGGACGCAACGCCTCGCCGGCCCACGGCGTGCGCGAGGCACTCGGCCGCGAGCCCCGCGACTTCACCGACTTCTGCCGTACGGCCGCCGCCTCCGGGGTGTGGAGATGACGAGCCCGCCGTACCTGCCGGAGGGAGCGGTGAAGATGCGGAACGCGAGACCGCTGAGACTCGTCCTGCTCGTGTCCGGTGTGGTGGCGATCGGGATCGGCGCGGCGACACTGTTCGCGCCCGCGGCCTTCCACGGCACCAACGGCATCGAACTCGGGAGCGACGCCGGCCTGCTCAGCGAGACCCGGGCCGCGGGCGGCGCACTGCTGGCGGCCGGTGTGCTGATCATGCTCGGCGCGTTCGTCGCACGGCTGGCCTTCACCGCCACGGTCGTCGGTGCCGCGACCTACCTCGCTTACGGTCTGTCCCGCCTGCTGAGCATCGCGCTGGACGGGATACCGGCGAGCGGGCTGGTGCTCGCGGCCGCACTGGAGATGGTCATCGGGCTGGCCTGCGTCTTCGTCCTCGTGCGGTATCGCCACCGTGGCGGGCGAGAGACCTCGGCCTGAGCGGTCAGTGGCGGGACAGGGTGCGGGTGATGCCGGTGGCGATGGTGGTGACCAGCACCCAGCCCGCGATCACCAGCCCGTAGGCGACCCACTGGCCGGCGCCGACGGGCTGGTACGCCTTCTCCTGCCCGAAGTCGATCACCGGGAGCAGTAGATCCAGCGCGTAGAACAGCGCGTTGAAAGCGGGACCCTTGCCGGGTTCGGCGCGGGGCGGGTTGTGCACGGCGAACACGACGGCACCGGTGACGAGCAGGGCCAGAAACCACAGGGCGGCACGGACCGGACGGTAGCCGTACCCGACCGTGACGTCCTGCAGCCATCCCCAGACCCGCGCGTACCGCGGGAGCGCGGCGCGCTGCCGCCGCTGCTTGACCAGCAGCACGGTACGGGCGTCGACGTCCTGACCCAGTCGCCGGTAGACGGCGGCGAGCTGCTCGTACGGCTGCGGCACGTATCCGTCGGGGTCGTCCCGCAGCCAGGCCAGGCGCCGGGCGGCGGGCAGCGTCGGGTCCAGGGCCTCGTAGGTGAGACCGTCCTGGCGGCGCGGTGACCAGGTGGCGGGGTCGTCGCGGATGACCCCGATCTGGGCGTGCCGCAGGTCGACGGTGCCCTCGGGCGCCCGCTTGGGGCGCAGATACAGCTCGCGGGCCTGCAACTGCCAGGCTGCCAGGGCCCGGCCGCCCGGTGCGGACAGGGTCGCGTCGTTGAGATACAGATGCCGGCCGATTCGGGCCCCGATCAAGGTGAGCTCCCCTTCGGCGACGAAGCCGCGCCCGCACTCCAGGCCGGCGCCGACGCTCGCCCCGGCGAGGTCGAGCGCCTGGCCGTCGGGGTTGCTCAGCCGGGCACCGTTGAAGTCGGCGAACGTCCCGATGCGCGCGTCGGCGAGACGGACCGCGCCTTCGGCCCGGAACCCCTTGGTGCACGACAGCCCGCCGCCGACACTCACCCCGTCGGCATCGAGCACGACCCCGCCGGGCGCGGACAGGCTCGTGCCGGTCAGGTTCAGCGACCCCGAGACGCGCGCCTGGGAGAGATCCACCCGCCCCTCGGCGCTGAGCCCGTCCGCGTCGAAGCTCCCCTCGACCTGCAGCTCCGCGGCCTGGAGTGCGTCACCGCCGGGACAGGTCAGGTGGGCGCCGCTCAGGCTGAGCTCCCGGTCGATCCGCGAGTTGGCCAGTCGTACGGTGCCCGTCGCGGTGAACCCGGCGCCCAGGTACAGCCCGCCCTCGGCGGTGATCCTGGAACCCCGGAAGACCATCTGACCGGGATGGTCGATCGTGGTCCCGGTGAAGCCGAACGGCCCGGTCACCCGGGCGTTGCGCAGGCTGACCATCCCGGTGACCGTCATCCACCGGCAGAAGACGCTCCCGTCGGCGATCAGCCCGTCCATGTTCAGCGCGCTCCGGCCGGAGGCCGCCAGACGGGCATGATCCAGAGTCACGGTGCCGCTCACCTTGACGTTGGAGAAGCTGACCTGGTCCGTGGTGCCGAGCCCGATCGCGGCGATGCCCCGCCCCGCCTGGAGCCGGTCGCAGTCGATGTCCAGGCTCCGCGCGTGGCTCAGCGTGAGGCTTCCGGCGAGCTGGGCTCCGCGCAGTTCCACCGGGCCGGTGAACACGCATCCCTCCAGCAGCAGATGCCCGTCGACCTGCGCGTTGGAGGCGTACAGGCCCGGCAGGTGGGAGCCGTTGAAGCTCAGCTGCGGGCAGCGCGCCCAGTGCAGGCTGGGTTTCTCCGCGAAGAAGCAGGACAGGAACCGGGCGGAGTGGCGGAGGGTGGAGTAGGCCAGGTTCACCCACTCGGTGATCCGGGCACCCTTGATCCGGAGCGCCGGGATCCGGTGCGACCGGGGCGGCTCCTCGCTCATCAGCAGGGCGGCGATCACCCTGGCCCGGACCGTCCGCCCCTCGTCCCAGGCCGCCCCTGCCGCCGGGTCGTCCTCCTCCGGCTTCCCGGTGGTGAAGTCGACCTCCTCCCCAACTGGAAACGCCTCCCACACCCGGCGCTCAGCATCGGACAAGTCCTCAACCCGCACATCGCCCCCTTTGCCCAAACACTGCCATCTTTTGATCGTTTGCGTCCAGAGGAGGTTGTCTCGTGGCGGCTTCAGCGGTTGTCAGGCGGCCGGGCGGTGGTCCAGGACGATGGCGCCGGAGCTGAAGGCCGCGCTGCCGGCCGGTTTCCGATCCCGGAGACTCGCCCCACCGCCGGGCACCGGCGACGGGGCGAGCGACCCGGTATCAGTTCTGCGGCACGCGGAGAGCCCTGGCGGCGGTGACCATGTTGCGCAGGGAGGCCCTGGTCTCGGGGTAGCCGCGGGTCTTCAGGCCGCAGTCGGGGTTGACCCACAGGCGGGCCGGGTCGACGGCCTGAAGGGCGCGCCGCAGGTTCTGCTCGATCTCCTCGGAGGACGGGACGCGGGGCGAGTGGATGTCGTAGACGCCTGGGCCGATGCCGCTCTGGTAGCCGGCATCGCGCAGGTCGGCGACGAGTTCCATGTCGGAGCGGGCGGCCTCGACGCTGGTGACGTCGGCGTCGAGGTCGCCGATCGCACCGATGATCTCCCCGAACTCGGAGTAGCACATGTGGGTGTGGATCTGGGTGGAGTCGGCGACTCCGCAGGTGGCCAGCCGGAACGCGCCGACGGCCCAGGCCAGATAGGCGGCGTGCTCGTCCCCGCGGAGCGGCAGGAGCTCGCGCAGGGCGGGCTCGTCGACCTGGATGATGCGGATTCCTGCGGCCTCCAGATCGTGGATCTCGTCGCGGAGGGCGAGGGCGACCTGGCGGGCGGTGTCGGCCAGGGGCTGGTCGTCGCGGACGAACGACCAGGCGAGCATGGTGACCGGGCCGGTGAGCATGCCCTTGACGGGCTTGTCGGTGAGGGACTGCGCGTAGGTGGCCCAGCCGATCGTCATCGGCTCCGGCCGGAAGACATCGCTGTGCAGGATCGGCGGACGGACGCAGCGCGACCCGTAGGACTGGACCCAGCCGTGATCGGTGGCGGCGTATCCGTCGAGCCGTTCGGCGAAGTACTGCACCATGTCGTTGCGTTCGGGCTCGCCGTGGACGAGGACGTCCAGGCCGAGTTCCTCCTGCAGGGCGATCACCCGTTCGACCTCCTCCCTCATGGCCTGCTGGTAGGCCGCGTGGGTGAGCTGCCCGGCCTTGTGGGCGGCGCGGGCCTTGCGGATCTCGGGGGTCTGCGGGAACGAGCCGATGGTCGTGGTCGCCAGATCCGGCAGGCGTAGCGCGGCCCGTTGGGCGGCGAACCTCGCGGCCCGGTCGCCACGGCGGACGCCGTCGCCGAGCATGTCGAGACGGGCCCGGACCCGGTGGTCGACCGTGGCGGCCTCGGCCTCGGTCTCGGCGGCGGGGAGCGGGCCGGGGGCGTCGGAACGCGAGGCCCGGCCGAGGGCGACGACTTCGGCGACCTTCTGCCGGGCGAAGGCCAGACGACCCCGGACGGCCGGGGCCAGCGCGGTCTCGGCGTCCAGGTCGAGCGGGACGTGCAGCAGCGAGCAGGAGGTGCTCACCTCGACCTGGTCGGCCAGGCCGAGCAGGACCGCGCAGGTCGCCTTCGCCCGCTGAACGTCGGTACGCCACACGTTGCGGCCGTCCACCACCCCGGCGACGACGGTCTTGCGGGGTAGTCCGCCGACGGAGGCGAGCACGCCGAGATTTCCCGGCCCGGCGACGAAGTCCAGACCGACCGCCTCGACACGGGTTGCGGCCAGCATGCGCAGCGCGTCCGCGTCGACCGTACCGAAGTAGGTCGCCACCAGGATCCGGGGCCTGTTGGGCAGCTCGCCGAGGCGTTCGTAGACGCGGGCGAGCGCGGCGATCTCCTCGGCGTTCCGGTCGGAGGCCAGGGCGGGCTCGTCGAGCTGTACCCACCGCGCGCCCGCCCCGGCGAGCCGTTCCAGCAGGTCGGCGTAGACCTCGACGAGCTCGTCGAGCAGGTCGAGAGGCCGGAATTCGGCGGGCGCGCCGGGCGAGGCCTTGGCGAGCAGCAGATAGGTGAGGGGACCGACCAGCACCGGGCGGGTCTCCACCCCCAGGGCCCTGGCCTCCGCGTATTCGGCCAGCGGCTTGGACCGTGCCCCGTCGGCCAGCCGGAACCGGGTGTCCGGCCCCACCTCGGGCACGATGTAGTGATAGTTGGTGTCGAACCACTTGGTCATCTCCAGCGCCGGGACGTCCTGGACGCCGCGGGCCATGGCGAAGTACCGGTCCAGGCCGGTCAGGTGCCGGTAACGGCCGGGCACCGCGTCGACCATGACGCTGGTGTCGAGTACCTGGTCGTAGAGGGAGAACGTGTTCGACGGGATCGTGTCGAGGCCCGCGTCGCGCAGGCCCGTCCAGACCTCCTGGCGCAGGACCTCGGCCGTCTTCGCCAGGGCGGTGGCGTCGGAGCGCCCGGCCCAGTAGTCCTCGGTGGCGAACTTCAGTTCCCGGTGTGTCCCGATACGGGGGTATCCGAGGATCGTCGTTTGCATGGCAGCTTCCCTCGCTGAGCCACGGGCGGCCGGGCAGGAGGGAAGGAGCGCGCGGCGCGCGTCCCTGGCCCTCCCACGAGGCCGCGGACCACCGCGCGCCGAACGGCGCACGGGCGGAGGCAGGTCTTCGGACTCGCGGGCGCCACACCTGGGACAGGCATGTCCTACTGGCCGTCGCTTCCCAGGCCCAAAGGCCCAGTGCGTGGTGACGGCGGTCGTTCCCACTCACCGCTGCGGGGCAGTCCCGGATTCCCACCGGGTTCCCTCTTACGACATCCAGATCCCGGGGACCTGGATGAACCATCCGCGCCCAGGAGTCTAACCGGGCGGGCGGCATTTATCCCGTTGAGTTCTCGGAGACGATCTGTAGGTTGTCAGCATGTCTTCGTCGCTTCGCCTGGAGAAGGTCACCGCGGACAACGTCGAGGCCGCGTGCCGGCTGCAGGTGCGACCCGACCAGGAGGAGTTCGTGGACCCGGTCGCGTGGTCACTTGCCGAGGCGTACGCGCAGCCTGAGATCGCCTGGCCTCGACTGATCTTCGACGGCGAGCAGCTGGTGGGCTTCGTCATGGGCTTCTTCATGGTCCGTTTCAACCCGGACGACCCGGATGACACGCCCCGCTGTGGAATCTGGCGGCTGAACATCGCCGCCGATCAGCAGGGGCGGGGATATGGCCGCTTCGCGGTGGAGTCCGTGTGCGCGGAGGTCCGCAGACGTGGACAGACCCGCGCGACGGTTACCTGGGCTCCGGGAGAGCACGGGCCCGAGCGCTTCTACCTCCGGCTCGGCTTTCGCCCGACCGGCGAGAAGAGCGGCGATCAGGTCGTCGGCGAGCTGGCCCTGACCGGGCACCGAGATGCATTCCAGATGGGCCCGGCCGAGGTCCGCCGTCTGACGACCGAGGACTGGAAGACGTTCCGTGATGTCCGGCTCGCGGCACTGGCGGACGCACCGGAGGCCTTCTCCTCCTCACTCGGGCGGGAACAGGCGTACGACGAGGCACGGTGGCGTGCCGGGATGCTGCCGGAGCGCGGGGTGAAGGCGGTCGCGGTCGTTGAGGGCCGGGTGGCCGGGGTCGCCGGAGGCTGGGTGCCCGAAGACCGGGGTGGGGCGGTCGAGGTGTACGGCATGTGGGTCGATCCGGCCGCGCGGGGCGCCGGGGTCGGTGCCCTGCTCGTCGAGGAAGTCGTCGCGTGGGCCGCCGAGCACGGGCATCGGAGGGTCGAGCTGTGGGTCGTGGACGGCAACGACGGGGCGGCCCGGCTGTACCGGCGCCTGGGCTTCGAGGCCACCGGCGAGTCCGAGCCGCACACCAACGACCCCGGCGTCCACGAACGGCTCATGGCCCGCGTGCTCGACGCCCGGCCCCGGGGCCCTCACGGCACCTGAGGGTTCGTTAGGGCTGGGAGGCTTCGCCGGCGAGCTCAGGCGACCGGTGTGTTGGAGAGGCAGGCACGGCAGCCTTTGTGTCAGTGGTTCGCCACCCCTCACCCGGCGTCGAGTGCCCTTTCGAAGACGGCGTAGGCGTCCGGGGTGAACAGTACGAACCGCAGATCCGTGACCTGTGTCGGTGCGCTGCGTACGGTGCCGAGCGCGATGCGGGCGGCGTCGTCGATGGGCCAGCGGTAGATCCCGGTGGATATCGCGGGGAACGCGACGCTGGTCGCACCCAGCTCGTCGGCGACCCGGAGCGACTCCCGGTAGCAGGAGGCCAGCAGGTGCGAGCGGTCCTCGGTGGCGGAGAAGACGGGGCCGACGGTGTGGATGACCCAGCGGGCCGGCAGGTCGCCCGCGACGGTGGCCACGGCCTGGCCGGTCGGCAGCCCCTTGCCGTAGTGCGAGGCGCGCAGCTCGCGGCAGGCGGCCAGGATCGCGGGGCCGCCACGCCGGTGGATGGCCCCGTCGACCCCGCCGCCTCCCAGCAGCGAGGAGTTGGCGGCGTTGACGACGGCGTCGACCTGCTGCGCGGTGATGTCCCCCTGGACCAGCGTTACCTGCATGAGGTCGAGTCTGCCAGCGGAACCTCGATTCCCGGCGCCGATTCCACCGGCTTGACGCGGGTCCTCGCGCACCCGCTGAACCTCAGCCAGGAAGATCGTGAGGTTTCACCGGAGCGCCGGAGCGCTCGGCCACGTCGATCGCGGCGGCGGCCAGGGCCAGCACGGGGAAGATCGCATGTGACGGTACCCGGTAGACCCCCCGCTCGGGCTGCTCGACCAGCCCGGCCGAGGCCAGCGTCTTGAGGTGGTGGTACAGCTGGCCGGGGGAGGCGAGGGCCAGCTCGGCCTGCAGGTCGGCGACCGGCTTGGGCCCGACGACCAGCAGCTGCAGGATCTCGAAGCGCGCCGGATGCCCGGCGGCGGCCAGCACCGCGGCCAACGGCCCGGTCGGCTGCTGAAGCAACCAGCCGGGGCTGCGGGCCACTTCCCACAGCCACTGGTAGCCGCCGAGCCTGGCCTGGCCGCCGTAGGTGATCAGGCCGGTGTCGTCGCCGTCCGCCGGTGGCTTGGGAACGGTGAGCGCGGCCTCGAGGGCGGCGACCCGCGCCTCGAGGTCCTGGAGCCGGTCGTCGACACTGGTCAGGGTTGCCTCACTTCAATGCTGCGCGGACTTTCGCGAAGAAGACGGGATCGGTCGCCATCCGCACGATGAACTGCTGATGAGCATAGCTGCGCATCCCGGAGAACCAGGTCGCCTCAGGCAGTCGCCGCAGTGCGAGGACGGTCTCGCGCGGCTTCTCACCTGGCCGGACGATGTACATGGCCTCGCTGATGACGCCGGGCAGCGCGCCCCCCTTGGTGCCGATGAGGAGCGTGCGGGGGTCGGCGCCGGGCTGGCGCATCGGCCACTCCAGGTGCTTGCTCGCCGTCTTGTCCTTCCTGAGTCCGGCGAGCACTTCGCGCAGCACGCCAGGTTCGACGCGGGTCACGGTTTCGGCCCAGGCAGCCTGCTGGGCGAAGCCGGGGAGTGTGGGCCGCACCTGCGTACCGGCCTTGACGTAGTTCTTCAGACAGACGTCGGCGGGCAGCG
Source organism: Streptosporangium sp. NPDC005286 (assembly GCF_040607515.1). Lineage (NCBI taxonomy): Bacteria > Bacillati > Actinomycetota > Actinomycetes > Streptosporangiales > Streptosporangiaceae > Streptosporangium > Streptosporangium sp. NPDC005286. The sequence goes on from NZ_JBEXGU010000043.1 coordinate 40,813, forward strand.
TGCAGCCGCCGAAGGCGCGTAGTATCTCGCCGTTGATGGTACCGACGCCGGTCTGCGCGATCTTGCGCAGCGCGCCGGGGCCGAGGCGGTCGCGCAGCAGGTCGGCGGCGGCGTTGTCACTCTCCTCGATCATGGCGGAGACGACCTGGTCGAGCGTGACGCTCGCACCGGGCTTGAGCCGTTCGAGCGCCGCTTCGTGGGCACCACCGTCGGTGCCGGGCAGGTGGTAGGCGTTCCACAGGGCCATGGAGACGCGTTCGCCCGGCTTGACCCTTCCCTTGCGGACGGCGTCGGCGTAGGCGGCGAGATGGATGATCTTGGTGGTCGACGCCACAGGGGTGAGGCGATCGGCGTTGTGGCTGATGCCCCGGGTCACCAGCGCGACGTCGTCGGGGTGGGCCTGGATGTAGGCGAGTACGGCCTCAACGTCCTTGAGTTCGGCGGGGGCGGCGGGGTCGGCGCCGGCGCCGGTCATCGGGACCGCCAGCACTGTGGTCAGGAGCATGCTGAGGATGGGTTGCATTCCTCGATTTAACCATAAATTCGAAATTTCGGAATACCGAGTTTTGGGGCTGACGGGTAGCGGCCGTGGTCACCTCTGGCCAGGGCGGGTGGCGGTCCTCTCCGGTGCCGCCGACGTCGCCGTGGCGGCACCGGTCAGCTCCAGCTCTCGCGACTCGTCTCGACGTCCACGGCCTCGGTGAAGCCGGGGATGGTGCCGATCACCCCGTCGAGGCGGCTGCGGTGTCGCCGGATGACGATCTGGCCACCCTCTTCGGCGATGTCAACCAGGTCTCCCGGGTGAAGGCCGAGCGTGCGCGGCACCGATGCCGGCAGGGCCACCTGGTTCTTGCTGGAGATGCGTGCCGGCCCCGTACGCCTGGCACGCGTCCTCTTGCCGTGCTCCATAACCTTTGCGGTAGCCATCACAAGTAGAGGCGAAACCGTGTCACGTACGGTGGGTGATTGATTTCGGAAAGTTGCCATCCTTCGCCGGTCAGGTGAACCTGAGCGTGATGGCGTCGCTGTGTCCGGACCAGTTCAACGTCAGACGCCAGCATCCCGCCTTGGGCAGGTTGACCGACGAAGGCCCGGGGCCTCCGTCGATCTCGCGGACCACCGACGTCGTCGTCCCGTCCAGCATCGCTTTGATGGTCAGCGGCCGCATCGGCTGCTGCGGCAGCCGCGAGACCCAGAGAATCTTGTTCGTGACCTCAGGATCGGTGGAGGCCGTCAGTGGGTAGCCGAACAGCACGGCGATGATGTCGCCGTGCTCGCTGAACACGTGGGGCACGCCCGAGCCGTCATCGCTGAACCCTGTCCTCGCCCAGGTGGGCAGCGCGTCCCGGGTGACGGTGGAAACGCACGCGCCGGCCGACGGCCGGGCGTCTTCGGCTCTGGGTGCCGGACCGCTCGCCGAGCATCCCGCCGCCAGCATGACGAGTGCGCCGATGGCCGGCAGGCCACATTTGATCGCGGCCATGCTCCATCCTCCACGATGTAGAAAGATCCTCTCGTGTGGATTGTCCGCTGCGGACCGAAAGAAGGCCAGGGCGTTGTGAGCCCCCCGGCAGGGACGCTGCCGGCGAATGTGCTGGTCTGCCGGACCGCGCGTCCGTGGAGTGGCGCGGTGGGTGAGTAGGCGTGGGGCTCAGCGGGCGAGGTTCCCGCCGGTGTGATGTGCACAGATCCCGCTCCCTCGACCACCTGGTCTACGAACGGGAGTTCGCCGCGCAGGGGCGTGTCGCAGAGGTCACGGTACGGACAGGACGATCTTTCCGCGGGCGTGACCGGTGGCGCTCAGTTCGTGGGCCTTCGCTCCGTCGCCGAGCGGGAGGACCGCGTGCAGTGGCACGGTGAACCGGCCCTCGGTGGCCAGGGCGGCCGCCACGGCCAGGCCGGCGTAGCCGGGCTCGTCGGTGTTGCCGGGGCCGCTGTGGGAGAGCCGTACGCCGTGTTCGTGCGCGTTCAGGTCGGCGACGGACACGACCCGGTTCGCGTCACCGGCGATGGCGACGAGGTCGGGAAGTGAGCCGGAGCCCGCGGCGTCGAGCACCGCGTCGACACCGTCGGGTGCCAGGGCGGTGACCCGCTCGATGAGGCCGGGGCCGTAGGTGGTGGGCGTCGCACCGAGGCCGGCGAGGAACTCGTGGTTGTGCCGGCCGGTCGTGCCGATCACGGTGGCCCCTCGGGCGATCGCGAGCTGCACGGTTACCGTGCCGACGCCTCCGGCCGCGCCCTCGATCAGCAGTGTCGTGCCCGTCGTGACGCCCAGTGCGTTCAGGACGCGGGTGGCCGTCTCGACGTTGGCCGCCGCGCCGCCGGCCTGTTCCCAGCTCAGCGCGTCCGGCTTGGCGGCCCACGCGGTGAGCACGGCGAACTCGGCCGCCGCGCCGCCGAGGTCGGCGACGTCGACCACTCCGAAGACGGCGTCGCCGATCGCGACACCGGTGACGCCGTCCCCGATTTCGTCGACGATGCCCGCGGCGTCCACACCGGGGATGTGCGGCAGGTCGAGGGGCAGGAACCGGTGGAACACGCCAGAGCGCAGTTTCCCGTCGGAGGGGGTGACACCGGCGGCCCGGACGGTGATGCGGATCTCGTCGGGACCGGCGTGCGGCTCCTCGGCATCGGCGACGGTGAGCACGTCAGGAGGGCCGTACTGGGAGAACTGAAGGGCGAACATGTCGGTGCCTCTCCGGAATGGAACCAAAAAGTGGACGCGGTGTTCCGTTTGCCTCGGACCCTAACATGAAATCGGAACACCCCGTCCACTTGCGCTAAAGTGAGAGACATGATCGCCAATGCCTCTCGGATGCCGAGCGACACCGCCGAATCGCAGGGGCTGCGCACCGATGCGCTGCACAATCGCAACCGGATCGTCGAGGCCGCCCGCGAGACCTTCGCCGCACTCGGACTCGACGTGACGATGCGCGAGATCGCCCGGCGCGCCGACGTCGGGGTCGCGACGCTCTACCGTCGCTTTCCCACGAAGGAATCGCTGATCGTCGAGGTGTTCGCCGAGCAGATAGCGGAGTGCGTGTCGGCCGTCGACGACGCCCTCGCGGACCCCGACCCGTGGCACGGATTCTGCATGGTCATCGAGAAGGCGTGCACCATGCAGGCCGTCGACAGGGGATTCACCGCGGCGTTCCTCTCGGCGCTCCCCGGCGCGATCAGCTTCGAGCGGGAACTCGACCACAACGTACGCGGTTTCGCCGAACTGACGCGGCGGGCGAAGGAGAGCGGGCAGCTACGCGCCGACTTCGTGTACGACGATCTCAAGCTCCTGATCATGGCCAACGGAGGCATCAGCGCGGAGTCCCCCGAGGTGACACTGGCCGCGTCGCGCCGGCTGGTAGCCCTGTTGCTCCAGTCCCTCCACGCCCACCCGGCCGACCCGCCCGCCCCCCTTCCACCGGCCGTCGCCCTCGGACCGCATCACCTGGTGAACCCACCGACGAGGTGAACGGTCCTTGTTAACAGGCCGTCGGCACGAAGACCACGAAATATGCTGGAGTCCCATATCGTGCGATCCGTGCCGAATCCACGAACCGGTCCCGGTGGCGAGTCACCCGACAGCCGGCTCGCCTCCGTACTACGAGCCTCCTCTGAACTTGTCGCCTGGATCGCAACGCCCTGGGCCCTGTGGTCGGTCTCCATCCCCTTGGCGATCCTGTCGGTCGTAGTGCTCATCGGCCTGCCGACGGTGTTCACCACTCCCGGCGACAAGGCCCACGGAGTGGTCCCCGTACCCGGCCTGGTGACGATCGCGCTGGTCGTCCTCCAACTGGTCGCCGCCGTGACCTCCTCCTGGATGGCCTGGGCCACCCCGGCGGCGATCGTGATCACTGCGCTGGGGGCGGCCTGCGTGATCACCGAGCTCCCCCGCTGGCGCTGGCTGACCAGACGACATTGACCACCTGTCACCAAGCCAGGCACACCGCTGCGGCGAGCACTTCCGGGCAGAGCTGAACCGTATCGACCCGATGACGGTAATCAACTGAGTTCTGATGTATGCGGAATGGCCGTGTACGAGGTTGCCGCGAAGTTACCCGAGATCCCCGTTCTGAAGGCTCATCACGGAGCACTGGCCATGCTGGATGCCCCCCTCGGCCCCGACTGGGAATTACGACGCGCTGTGCGGTCCGGTAACAGTCAGGACCGCGGATGAGCGCGCCGAGGAGCAGGCCGGTGCCGACCGATCGGGGGTAGGGCGGAGCCCTTCCCTCTTGGGGCGGCCCGTGATCAGATCAGGGCTACGCGCAGCGCGGCGATGAACCATTCGAAGGCAGGGACACCGGGCGGAAACGGCGGCCTGCCGTTGAGCACGCCCACGAGCTGCCAGTACCGCTCCACCCGGCGGTCGGTGAACGTCTCCACCTGGTCGGCCACCCGGATACGGTCTCCGGCGGGCAGTCCCGGATCCACGATCCGATCCAGGATCGCCCTGCCCTCGGCCGACTCGGGGCTGATGCCGGCAGCCACCGCTCTCCCGGCGTGCTCGAGGACCAGAGTGGGGTCGTACGGCTGCGGCCCGGATTCGTCGCCGGGTGTGGCGCCGGCCACCGCCATCTGGCGTACGCGTTCCTGGAAGCCGACGTCACCCACGAGTTCGGCGAGCTCCAGCCAGGCCTCCACCTGTTCCGGGGTGGGTTCGTCCGGCAGCTCTGCCGGGATCTGGCGCATCGAGGCCGCGATGTGGGCCCCTGGCGCCTGTGGGTCGATGCCGTCGAACGTACGGTCGACGAAGTCGTCGATCATTCGCTGCCGTTCCTGAGCGGACAGGCGGATCAACTTGTGCATGAACATCATCTCCTCGGTCGTGCTTTCCTGTTGGGCGATCGACCGCAGCACTGCCCGGCGCAGGTGGAGGGAGCGGATCTGGGTGTCCAGCGCCCGCACATGTGCCCGCGCGACATCGGCCACCGTGCACTGCCTGGTAAGGACCTTCTGGACGGTGTCGAGGTCCAGCCCCAGTTCGCGTAGCGTTCGCACCAGGTCAAGCCGGGCTACCGCCGCCATGTCGTACAGGCGGAAGCCGCCCACCGACCGGCGCGTCGGCGGGATGACATCGATGTCGGACCAGAAGCGGATCGTACGTACCGACAGGCCCGTGCGGTCAGCGAGCTGTCCGATGGTGAGCAGTTGGTCGCGGTCGTTCACCACAGCAGCATCAACCCTCCAGTCGCTGGAGAGTCAAGCCGATTACGCGGTTCCTCGGGTCGATGGCCATCGGTCACCGAGCCAGGTAGCGGTTCCGAGGAGGTTCGTCACGACACCGCGTTGACCTGCCCAGGCGGAAATCAGTGCACGATCCGGTCCGGCCCCGGCTCCTGACCGGCATCCGGCCAGGGGGCTCTACTCGGCAGGATCAGTGGTCCGGTGACCGAGGACAAGGCTTGATCTTGTGCGGTGGCGATTATGTCGGTGGCGAGTCGTACGGTGGCGGCGTGATCATCATTTCGGGTTGGATCAGGGTTGATCCCGGTGCTCGTGACGCCTATCTGCGGGGCTGTGTCAGCGTGGTCGAGCAGGCGCGTGCCTCGGCCGGCTGCCTCGACTTCGCGCTCGGCGCCGACCTCGTCGAAGCCGATCGGATCAACGTCTACGAGCGCTGGGAGTCCGAGGAGAGTCTCGACGCCTTCCGAGGCTCCGGGCCGAGCGACGACCAGACGGTGATGATTCGCGACGCCGAGGTGGCCCGCCACCAGATCTCCGGAGTCGGCCCCGCCTGAGTGGGTCAGCCAGGCCAGCCGGCCGGGTTCGAAAACGACTCGCGTGAGATTTTCGATCCGGTGTCCGGGAAAGCTCCATGGCGCTCGCGGTGCAGGTGGGCGAAGAAGTAACACATCTCCTCGCACTCGGCATCCAGCACCGCCTTCTTCGGATCCTTGGCCACCGCGGCGTAGAAGTCGCGGCCCAGCGCGACGATGAAGCCGCGCGCATAGAGGAAACCGTCATCGGAACCGTCGGTGACCGCGTGGATGTCCGCGCGGTCGATGTCATGGAGCTTGGCCTCGACCACCCGGTCGAGGTCCGTCAACTCGTCCGCAGACAACCCCTCGCTGATGGAGCCGAGGTTGCTCAGGAACTCCTTCAGGGCGGCTTCGACCACGGCAAACGGCGGTTTGCCGTAAGGGTCCTCGTCGGGGGCAGGCGTCCGCTGTGCCAGCTCCCGACGCGCCTGATTGACGTCCACCTTCAGTGGCGCCCAGGCCGCCTCCACCAGGCCCCAGAAACCTTCCTCGTCCTTCATGCTCGTCGCCCCTCTCGTGCCCAACCCTGCGATCTGTGCCGCTCACACAACCAGGAGGCACTGACAATTACAGGTCCTAACAGAATGATCTCTGTGTCGTTGATCTCTCGCGGTGACGGCGGCGCGAGAGGCGAGGTGGCCTAGTTAGCACCTCTGCAGCCTCCTGAACAGCCCGAGTCTCCCAGCGTGCATCAGCCAGCGGCCACCACTTCGATCTCCACCAGCCAGTCGCTGACAATCGTCTGTGCGACGATCGCCGTAGTGGGAACGGTACGGCCGACCAACGCCTTCACCCGGGCCGCCGCGTTCGCTTCGGCATAGGAAGCATCACGCAGGTAGCTGGTAAGCCGGACAATGTTGTCCACCGTCATGCTGGCCGCCGCCAAGATCACACGCAGGTTGGCCCAGATGAGGTCGAGCTGTTCGTCGAGCGTAGCCCCGGCTGCGCCCGTAGAGTCCAGTCCCATCGTTCCGGAGACGAACAACAGCCGCTGCACGTTGCGGACTTCCACCGCGTGCACATAGTCGCTGGTGCTGGCGTATATCCCGTCCGTCGGGTCGTGCGTGACAATCTCCATCTGTGGATTCATGGTCATGAAGGAAGATCATGCCAGCCTTCGCTGACAATAGGTGACGATCGCCTCCATTCATCCTCGCCGATGACCACCGCGCCCTTCCCGTGTTCTGATCTGCTGGCGCAGCCCCTCCGTTCAATGCTTCACGAGCTCAAAGAACTCCAAACGCAATGATCAGCGGACGAGGCGTCGCCAGCAGATGCTGGATGCAGCCAATGTCATGAAGGCCTCATGCATGTCGTCGCGGATCTCCCAGCGGATGCGCAGGCGGCGGAACCAGTGCAGCAGTGCGATCGTCTGCTCGATCACCCATCGATGCGTGCCCAGGCCGGAGCCGTGCGGGGTGCCCCGGCGCGCGATGAGGGGTTTCACTCCTTTGGCCCAGACCATGCGGCGGTACTTGTCATGGTCATAGCCGCGGTCGGCGTACAACATCTTCGGCCGCTGACGGGGTCGGCCGCGTGTCTGGACGCCACCAACGACCGCACCAACGGCACCCAGGTGCACTTGTGGCAATGTCTGAACCACACCAACCAGAAGTTCGTGATCGACGCCGGCATGATCAAAGTTAAGGACACCCTGGCCTGACCGGCAGCCACGCCGGAAACACAAAGGGCCGGGACCACCCGTCCGCGTCCTGGGCGGCGGCGCGGAGCGCTGCCGCCTGGTTGACCTACAGAAGTTTCGGCCGGTGCTTCGGAGATCGCACAGCTCGTCATGAAGCCCGATTCCGCCGGAAATTAACAGGAATTCACCAGCGCTTCTACTCCACCCCCGAACAGCAGGACTACGACCTCACGGCTTGATCACGGACTTCCCTGAAGATATCGCCACACCCAACAGAGTTGACGTCCGAGGCATCCTGGGGTCTCCTGCTGCAATGTCTGATCTTCGCATCCAGCAGCCGGACGGCGACGCCACGCTCAAAGACTGGCAGTACGCCCACAACGTGATCATTCCTACCCACTCCCTCTCCCTGGACGAGGTACGGGAACGCGCCCAGCGCAACCACCTGGAGATCGCGTACCTCGATGACGATCTCGTGGGCTGCAGTACGGTGCGCCCGCCGACGGATGAAACGCTGACGGCCACAGTCATCGCCCGCGTGCTCGCCGCTCACCGCAGGCGGGGGTTCGGCGAGGAACTGTATGTGCGCGGGCTCAACCAGGCCCGGGAACTGGGGGCCAAGGTGATCGAGACCGTCGTCCTGTCCTCCAACGAGGACGGACTGCGGTTCGCGCTGAAGCACGGCTTCGTCGAGATCGAGCGATACCTGCTGCCCGGAGACACCATCCCCTGGATCGACTTGCGGCTCTCCTGACTGGACAGACCCGATGTGGCCTCACAGCCTGATCTGTCACCGAAGGCATCGCTACCGCTTCTCACCACGATCGCCAAGGACCCCTCATGAACAAGAGCACCCTCGACCCCGACTGGATCGAAACCCAGCTCCATGACGCCCGCTGGCACACCAGCAGCCTCAGCAGCGGCGGCACCAACTGCGTCCAGATCGCCTTCCTGGACCAGGGCATCGTGGCCCTGCGCGACTCCAAGAACCCAGAGAAGGCTCCACACCTGTTCACCGACGCCGAGTACGACGCCTTCACCGGCGGCATCGAACGCGGTGAACTCCGACGTCCTTGAACTTGCCGGCCCATCTGGACGAGGTGGAATGACGGTAACCGTTGAACTGGCCATATGAGTTCATCGTGCTCCTAGTGCCGTCGCCGCGTCGGAGCCAGGTGTCCGCCGCAGCCTCTGTGGAGTTGATCGGAACATCAGATTTTCAAGGGGTGAAGCGGCGGCGCAGTGCCCGGAGGGCCGTTCGGGCGGAGCGGGTGCGTAGCAGGAGTGCGGTGAGGGCGACGCAGGTGACAGCCACGGCGGTGAGCAGCCAGGGCTCATCGGTCTCCAGGACTTGGAGGAGGGCGAGAGCGATTCCGGCTGGCACGGTGATGAGGGTGAACACGACCACGGCACTATTGACGTGCCGGTTCTCGTCGTCGCGGGTGAGCCGGTTGAAGTCGCCTATCTCGGTGAGAAGCTGCTCGAAGCGTTCGCGGAGTGCGTGCTGGCGCTGGTAGGCGCTCAGGAGGCGGTTCGGGATTCCGTGCGGGGTCAGGTGCTGTGCCCACAGCCGATGCCGGAAGGAGCTGACCTCGCGTTCGAGCTCGGCCATCGTCGCGGCCAGCGAGGAGTCCAGCGCGCCGACTATGCACTCCTCCAGACGGGTGAGCTCCTGCTTCTGCAGCATGCCCAGCAGGACCGCGTCCAGATAGATCGAGCGCAGGTACAGCTCCGCGTAGCCGAAGAACGGGTCGTCCCGTCCCTGATCGGTGCGCAGACCGATGACGCCCATCCCGTCGCGTAAGACGACGGCGTGCCAGTCGCTGGAGAGCCGGATGATCTCGTCGTTCGCCGGTTCGAGATTCTTGGGATCGGGGGGATAGTCGGCCAGGCTGGTCCGGGAGGCCAGAGCCCACAGCCACTGGAGGGCAGGCGTCCATCGCCAGTAACGAGGCTGCCGGTACAGGCGTGGCAGGCCCTGCCTGGCCGGGGTGACGAAGGAGACGGTGAAGGGACGGCTGCCCGGTTCGATGACGGCCTGGTCGCCGACGAGTTCCTGCGGGTCGAAATCAGCGGGCGGGGCATTCTTACGGCCGGCCAGCGTACGCAGCAATGCGACGGGCGTTCCTCGCCGAGGCCGCAGGTGGATCGCTACCAGCCCGTAGGCATCCGGCTCACCGGTCACCCGGAGCGCTTCGACACCGGTGATCTCGGCGTCGCCGACGATGCGATGAGAGGGGGTGTGCCAGCGTCTCGGATGCGTCGCATCGCCGTACAGCACGCGGGCGGTCTTCGCGCTGTAGTACTCGCCGCGCACCTCGGCGGTGGAGTGGACCTGGCCGTGCCGCAGGACCAGCGGCCCCGGTTCCCAGGTGGGCGCGGTGGGGAAACGGGCCTCGTAGACGACGACAATGACCTGCCGCGCCAATCGGGTCACCGGTAATAGTCCTCGACGTCCGGCAGGTCCAGTCGGATGACGTAGCGCGCGCGTTCGGCGTCCTCCGGGTCCACCAGGAACCGCACCCGTTCGCCGGTCCGGATGGTACGGAATCCCTCGGTCACGATGTCGGCGTACATGAAGGAGTGGTGGGCCTCGGTGTCGGCGTCGCGGACGATGTAGGTGCCCTGACGCCCGCCGTCCCCACTGCCGTGCGGCATGCGGTCGACGATGTAACCGAACCGCTGGTCGCTGCTCATCACAGCTCCTCGACGCATCGGAAACCGACGGCGTTGCTGCATCCCCGCCGCCGGGACAACCCCTTGGAGGAGGTCTGCAGCGCACGGTAGGGATTGTCGTAGGAGCCGCCGCAGATGACCACCTCGTTCAGGTTCTCCAGTACGGTGCCGGTGATCTCCCAGACGTTTCCGGCCATCTCCCGGATCCCGAAGGGGGAGACGTTGCCGGGGTGCGCGTCGACCGGGCCGGGCATGGCCTGGCTCAGCCGGCCGCGATCGAGCTCCTCCCGCCACGCCTCGTAGGTGATCAGCGGACGGCCGCTCCAGGAGTCCGCACTGCTGACCACGTCCAGGTCGATGTCATCACCCCAGGGGAACAACCGGCCGTCGGCTCCCCGAGCGGCGGTCTCCCACTCCAGGGAGGTGGGCAGACGCTTGTCCTCGAAGCGGGCGAAGGCATAGGCGCTCCAGTAGTTGACGCAGACCGCCGGGTGCTTCTCGTACGCCGGGTCGGTGAAGTACGTCTGGACCTTGAGCCGTTCCTGCCACGGTTCGTGGGAGAACTCCGGCGGCTTGTCAGGGTGATCCCACTGCTGGGAGCCATGCAGGCGGACCGCTTCCAGGAAGCGGTTGTAGCGGCCGACGGTGACAGGAAACCGATCGAAGCGGATCGGACGCTCGATGCGCCGCAGCATCAGGTGGTGGCTCGGCCCGACCAGATAGGCGCCTGCCGGGAGGATGCGATCGTCGGTGAAGGCGAGGGTGGAGCGCCGGTGAAGAAACTCGCGAACCTGCTCGGTCAGGCGCGGGTTCACGTCGAGGGCGGATTCCCGGTTGGCGGGCTTTCGGAGAAACTCGGCGGCCAGCAACTCCTGGTAGGCGCCGTGGACGAAAGTCACCGCGGACGGTCCCGCGAGCCTGAACAACGCTCGGAGCCGAAAGGCGTCGTAGGTGAGCCGGCCGCCGTCGAACAGCTCGATGCCCAGGTCGTTGACCAGGTCGACGAAGGTGAAGACCGTACGGCCACGCAGAAAGGCCGACCCGAAGTAAGCCACGATCGATGGCAGGTCCGCAGGGTCCGTGACCCGGGTGATGTGCTGCCAGGTCAGCTCGGCCAGGTGGGGGAGGCCCTGGGCCCGATCGAGATCCAGGTCATCGGCCAGGCGCACCTCCAGGGGCGAGGCGGAGGCGGTGACGTCATGCAGGCGCAGTGCCGAGAAACGCGGCACGAGCAGCGGGTTCACCCCCTGGGCGTGGAGCTGCTGGACCAGCTTCTCCGACACCAGAGCGGTGCCGTCCAGCAGCCGCCGCACCTGCGGGGAGTCCTCCAGGAAGGAGACACGGGAGGTGGTGACGACCGCTGATTCGGCCGACAGAACCTGGGCGATCTCGGTGAACAGCTCCAGGAAGCCCGCCTGGGTCGCTGACGGTACCGCCTCATCGATGCCGTCCAGCGCGCAGAGCACCGAGCCGGAGCGAGCGAAATAGTGGAACACCTCAAAGACGTACGTGCTCTCCACGGCCATGTACGGGGTCAGCACGCGCGTGACGAACGCGCGAAACTCCTCACCCGGCCGTTTGAGGCTCATGTCGAAGTAGAAGCGGTACCGGCGCAGGCTCGCCGTAGCCGACCGGGCGACCAACTGCTTGAGCAACGTCGTCTTGCCGCTGCCCGACCGGCCGACGATGAGCAAGTTCCCTCCCGAGGCCGCCACCTCGTCCAGCAGCTGATCGGCCGCGCCGACCTGAGAGACCCGCTGCTCGCCCGTACGCTCGTCGGTGGTAAGCAGGTCACCGGAGACCGTCAGCCGCCCGGCGTCCAGCAGCTGAGGGTAGGTGCCGACGACATCGGCCAGGTGCCGGTCCAGATCGACGAACGCGTCCATGAAGCGGTCGTAGGTGAGAACCCGGTAGTCGCCGCCCAGCGGGCTCGGCGCCTGAGCGATCCCGTTCTCCTCCAGGATCAGGAACCGGGTGAGCTTCGGCAGCCGGGTCTGCAACAGCTCGCCGTCGGTGGCCGCCAGGACCTGGGCCACGTCGTCGACGTTCCTGCTCAGCAGCAGCTCGACGTACTCGCTGCGCAGGCCCCGTTCGCGGAAGAAAAGCTGGTAGACGGTGTTGCGGGACAGCTCGAAACGCTTGACCGGCTGGAAACCGAGCGTCAGATACAGCCCTGCCAGAAACTCGGCCTTGACCGCCACCTCGGGGGCGAGCTTGGGCACGTCTCCGCTCAGGATGCCGCTGCCGGTGCTGCTGAACCAGGCCAGCACGTCCAGCAGACGGCGCACCGCGGTGAGCCCGTCCTCCTCGGCGATCTCGTAGCCATCGTGGGCGGATCGGTTGCGCAGCCGCTGGATGTCGCGCAGGGAGTCAAGGACGCCGCTGCTGCGGATGTGAGGCTGCGCGCCCTTGATCAGCTCGCTTAGCGTCTTCCCTCCGGGGTCACCGGGGACGTTGTGGTGCCGCCAGAGCTGCTTGAGGATCCGCTCGGTGATCTTCCCGACCAGGGCGATCGCGTTCTCCGGATAGCCGTCGCCGAGCGACTTGATCGGCCGCTCGAAATCCAGGCCGAGATGGCGGGCGACCCGGGAGTGGTCGTCCAGCTCGTTCCTGAGCTGGAACAGGCGAGTGTCGAGCTCGATGCTCACGCTTTCACCCCGAGTACGAAGGCGAACCGGTCCGGGAACCGTACCTCGGGGCCGGAGTGCTCGCGGCGGATCTCGGAGATTCCCGCTTCCAACTCGGCGTCATCAAAGCTGGACAGCAGCGACATATACCGATTGCGGACCATCTGGGTGTAGTGCTCAACGGTGAACGCGAGCGGGAACTCGTCGTAGCTCAGCTCGGCGGCCAGGCCACTGCGGCCCATCGCGGTGACGATGCCGGTGGGATCGGGCTGCCTCTCCTCAAAGAGCCTCAGTGCCGCGCTGAACAGCGGGTAGTCGATGCTCGTCGGCAGCATGACCACGAGCATCCGCCCACCGGGCCGCAGCAAGCGAGCCAGACCGGCCAGGACCCGTGGCGGATCGGTGACGTGGTGGAGCACCTCCTTGAGCAGGATGGCGTCGTAGCCATCGTGCGGCGGCGCGATCCGCCCTTCGGCGAGGTCTTCGGCTCCCGAGTGCAGCGGGATCAGCCGCTCGTCGGCGGGGAGCTGCTCCAGCATCGCGGGGGAGGGGTCGGCGCAGACCACCGTGCTCGCGTGCCTGGCCAGACCGCGGGAGTAGAGGCCGGTCCCGCACCCGAGATCCATCGCCAGATCACCGGGGCCGAGGCGCAGGCGGTCGAGGATGTCGTCGGTCATCCACCGGATGAACTCCGGACTGTAGGCCCAGTTCTCGTCGTACCTGTCCGCCAGGCGGTCGTAGTGAGCCCGCGTGACATCGCTCCGCACGAGACATTCCCTCCAAGCCACGGCATCAGGGCAAGCCTCAGCATCCGACGAGCGACAACAGCAGTCAAGGAAGGGGCAGCCCAAGTAAGGGTTTCGGTCGGTGCCCCAGAGATCTCACCGCTTGCCATGAAGTCCGATTCCGCCGGAAATCGACAGGAATTCAAGCGACACCCGCGTATAGGCTCGTGGGGTGGCGCTTTCCGACCTTCGACGTGAGATGGTGCTCGCCGCCATCGCCGAATTCGACCAGTTGGGCCGTGACGCCTTTCTCAAGCTGTACGACTACGGCCGCGCTCGCGACTACTTCCTTCTTCACGATGGTAAGAGGTACGACTCCAAGGCGATCGCCGGTGTCGCCCATAGGGGAGTGGAGGGTAAGCCGATGACTAACGACAGGCTCTCCGGAGGGAAAGATCACGCAGCCGGAGTGCTCATCCGTCTCGGCTTTGATGTGACCGCACCGGGTGAGGTCATCAGAAAGCACTCCATCGAAGACCTGCTGCGGAAAGTCGGTTCGCTCAAGCCTGCGGTGTCTCCCACGACCGGCGCGCAGAAACGGCACCAGCCGTTGACCCTGCTGTGGGCGATCGGCCGTGCGGCCCAGGGCGAGCCGCGCCTCACACCGTGGGAGATCACCTACGGCGAACTCGGGCAGCTCATCGAGGAGTTCGGCCTTGAGGAGGACCGGCCCAACCCGGAGTTCCCCGTGCTGTGGCTTTACCACCACGGCCTGTGGGACCTGCCCGGCCATGCCAAGGTGCCGCCCGCCAGTGGCCGGCCCGCGCAGCAGTGGATGAAAGAGCACCGGCCGAACAGCGGCCTGCTGCCGTGGGTGCATGAGATCGTCACCGGCCAGGAGGAGATCCGAGCCCAGATCGCCGTGCGGCTTCTCAGCGTGTATTTCCGAGATGTGGACCACAACGCACTTCTCGCCAGGGTCGGGTTGAACCCGACAGTTATTCGCAGTGGGTCCTTCACGCCTGGCCGTAGCGAGTCCATTATGGAGCGCGTCATCCGCGACTCCCTGCTCGCCGAGCAGATCAAGCGCGCGCACGACTACCACTGCCAGATCTGCGGTAACCGTCTCGCTCTCCAGCAGGGCTTCTACGCCGAGGGAGCCCACATCCGCCCGATCGGAAAGCCGCACAACGGCCCTGACGAGCCCGACAACCTGCTCTGTCTCTGCCCCAACGACCATGTCCTGTTCGACCGGGGCGCGATCGCCATCCAGGCCGACCTCGCGGTGATGAACATGACCTCCGGCGCCTCACTTGGCCCCCTGCGGCTCGCCCCGAACCATGACATCAACCCGGAGCACCTGGCCTACCACCGGAAGGTCATCGCCGAGCAGGGCTGAGTCGAGGTTCTTCCTCTCCATGACACGCCAGAGGTGGCGTCGGTACGCTCCCCGAGTCGAAACAGACATCCGGGGGTTGGCATGGGGGCGCAGGAGATAGAGGTCAAGTATCGCGTAGCCGACCTGACGGTTCTGGAAGAGGCGCTGGCTCGGCGTGGGATGTTCCTGTCATCCCCGACGCACCAGGATGGCCAGGCGTACGCCAGAGAGGGTTGGACCTACGAGCACAGCAAGATCGGGATGCCGTTCGCCCGGCTGTGTACGGAGCGGGGTCGGCATCTGTTCACGGTGAAGAAGCCGCTGGATAACGCGATGGCCTGCCTGGAGCATGAGACCGAGGTCACCGACCGGGAGCGGATGCACCAGGCCATCATGGCGATGGGCTTCTACCCGACGATCCGCATCGTGAAGACCCGACGGACCTCGGTGCTGGGTGACCTGACGATCTGCCTCGACGAGGTGGAACACACGGGGGCCTTCGTCGAGATCGAGCGCACGGTGGAAGGTGAGGAGTCAGGCGCCGCCGTACAGGAGGGACTCGACGCGTTCGCCCGTTCCCTCGGCGTTGACCTGGAGCGGACGACGGACACCTACGACTCGCTGGTCCGCGCTGCTCTGGCGCCGGTTTAGAACAGCGGCAACGTCTGCTCGGCGTCGCCCAAGGACACGCCCGCCATGTTGCGCAGCCCGGTAACAGTCAAGCTGTCCCCGTGGGGAAGTTCCCGGATGAGCGCGCCGAGGAGTAGCCCGGCGCCGACCGCGTCCCACAGGGCACGGTGCGGTTGCCCGCCGGTCAGTTTGGTCACTTCGTCGTCGAGTCCGTAGTAGGCGAGGAGCGCGGTCAAAGATCGATGCTGAGTGTTCCCATGGACGAGGCGGGCGAGTTTGAGTGTGTCGATCAGGGAGGCCGGATGGATGCCGGGGCAGCGCAGTGACAGCAGCCGCCAGTCCACGTTGACGTTGTGGCCGACGATGGCCGCCCCGTTGAGGCGGCCGGCCAGCTCCGGTTCGACGGCATCCAGCCGAGGGGCCAGGCCGAGCACATCGTTGGTCAGGCCGGGGGAGGACCAGGGGCGGCGTGGGATGCGTCGACCCGGGTTCACCACAGAGTCGTAGGCGCTCTGCATGTCTGGGCGCCCATCGGCCAACGGGACGATTCCGACCTCCAGGATCGCCTCGTGCTCACGGTCCTGGCTGCCGCTGCCCTCAAGGTCAAGGGCGACCAGGGGTGCGACAGTCCACGGCTGGTCGTGCATGGCGCGATTCTCCTCCGTCAGTCGTCTCCGTGGCGCGGACTGCGGCGAGAGGCTCAACCCATGACGACCTCGCCAACGTCAACTACCGCCGACCTTTCGGGCACTTGTAGTCAGGGGCGTGCTTATTCGGGCAGCAAATAACCCCCATCGAAACGAAGCGCTCCCCTTTGAGATGGAAACCCCATTGGATATCGGTACCGCCAGGGAGTGCCTCCGCTGCTCCTGCGTGGCGGTGCTCTCGGCCGATCTTCGCCTCCTGATCGGGGAGGTGGAACGAGGGGCAAGCCATGTCGTACTGGTCAATGAGCCAGGTCGCGGCGTCGCCGGCTTGGTCGAACGAGGTGACAATGCGGTTGTGCGGCTTGAGTAGCCAGTCGCACAACCTCATGGGCGGAAGGGGCGAAGACTGAAATTCGGCATGAAATGGTCTGCGGATGCCCTCACCGTTTAGGTAAGGCGTTGCCTGGCCAGTCCATGTATATCCGTGAAAATGATGCACCGGTCCTCTCCCTATACGACTACCGAACCTGAAAGGTCGACGTTACCTGTGATCACGCCTCTGACCTGGGAGAACAGAGGCGTTCTGGGTAACGCCAACCTTTGATCACCAGTAACGGCCTTGCCTGTGGCCCCACAGGCAAGGCCGCATTGCGGGGGTGCTAGATCAGACTGCCGATGCCGGCGCGCAAAGCGGCCAACTCGGCACCGTTGAACAAGAGCGTCCCCGCTCCGGGGTTCTTGCTGTCGCGCAGGGCGAAGACGCCGTCACCAACGACGGCCATCTCCGGGCACGCCTCCCCCTCGCCGTCGTCGTCGTTCGACCCGCCGCAGGGGATGCGGGTGAACTCCGCGGCGGACAGGTCCGTTCTTCCGTACAGGTTGGGTGCCATGAGCACACCTCCGTGTGATGGGATCGGTCCGCCCTGACGTTAGGGATCGGCTGACAAGCCGGTCCACGAAGGTTGATGATGTTGCGCGAGGGAGTCACGACCGCCTCGGAAGTCCGCAACATTCCGCACCACGAGAGTGGGGAGCCGAACATGCGTCTAACGTTCGTAGGTAAAGATCCCGACAGTAACCCGACCGGCTCACCGACCGTCTACCGGACCGACCGTGGTAGCTGGGTGGTCCAGGGCTGGATTGTCACCGACCCGGAAGCCCTCGCCCAGATGGACATCCCCCTGGGGGAGGTCGCCTGCGAGATCCCCGACCGAATGCTTCAGTTCTTCGCACCGGCAGGCCCATGAACATCTCTGACGACGCGTTCGAGGAGCTGTTGGCCGGCTTCGAGCACAGCGCTGTTCACCTGGAAATGCGGGATGCCTACGGCACCGCAGTGGAACTGCCCTACATGGCCAAGTGGGCGGCCGGAGAACCGGATGACCTGGAGTGGCTACAGGGCTGGTGCTCCACACTGCGCGAACATGTGAAGATCGGCAAGACGGTACGAAGGGCGCGTATCGTGTCGGAGCCACTGAGCGACTATCAGCGCTGGTCATACAGCATCGCTCATCCGATGGTGGAAGCCGGCGAGGACATCCGCTGGGTTCCTCGCCGTCTGGTCTCGTCGATCCCCCTACCGGGCAACGACTTCTACCTGTTCGATGATCGCCTGGCGGTGTTCCTCCACTACGCCGGCAACGGCCTGGGAAGAGCGAAGGTGACCTCTACGGATCCAGGCGACATAGCGCTGTGCAAGAGCGCTTTTGAGACCGTCTGGAAGTTCGCGATCCCCCACAGTGAGTACACGCCAACTTAGCCCCGCCCAGCGGGCCGCCGAAGCTCTCGGGCAGCGCCTTCGTGAGATTCGTACGGGCGCCAACCTCACCGGCCGCGCCCTGGCGGCCGAAGCGGGGTGGCACTACACCAAGGTCAGCCGCATGGAGCACGGCGGCAAAACCCCCACCGAGGAAGAGATCCGGATCTGGTGCCGGATCTGCAACACCGAGGACCAGATCCCGGATCTGATCGCCACCCTTCGGTCGATCCACTCCATGTACCAGGAGTTCCGGCGTCAGACGCACGCTGGCATGAAGCGCCTGATGCAGGTGCATGTCCCCCTGTACGAGCGAACTTCGCTGTTTCGGATCTATGAGCACAATGTGATCCCTGGCCTGTTCCAGACGGCTGACTATGCAGCCGCGATGCTCTCGTTCTGGATCTCGTTTCTCGACACCCCAAATGACCTGGAAGCCTCCGTGATCGCCCGCGTGGAGCGTCAGCGGGTCATCTACCAGGCGGGCAAGCACTTCAGCGTGCTCATCGAGGAACAGTCCCTGCGGACGTGGTTCGGTACGGCCGAAGTCCAGGCCGGACAGCTTGACCGCCTGCTCACCGTCATGTCGTTGCCGACGGTCTCGATCGGCATCATCCCCATGATGATCGAGCGGCCCTGTGTGTCCTCCACCGGCTTCTGGATCTTCGATGACGAATTGGTGTGCCTGGAGACACCGACCGCGAACATCGAAGTAACCCGCCCTTCCGAGGTCAAGCTGTACTTACGCATGTTCGGTCACCTCGCGAGCGTCGCCGTCTACGGGAAGGCCGCGCGCCACATCATCACTTCAGTTGCAGAAGAACTGCCCTCCACGAAATAGCGCAACATTCCGCAACTTCCTGAATGCGGGGGCGATCATCGGCACTGTGAGGTGCTCCAGAGATTCTGGACAGCGCCACCACCAGGGGTGGGGTCGTCAGAAAGGGAAAGCGTTAGCTGGAGCAGGTGAGTTTCTTGGTGAATGCTCGGTTGATGGTCGGGTCGCGACCGTCTACGTAGCGTTGAGTGGGTTGGTAGCCGATGCCGGTGTAGAGGGCCAGGGCTGCGGTATTGCGTACTCCGGTTTCCAGGATGGAGCGCTGTGCCCCGTTCTGCGCGGCGTGGTGTTCGAGGGTAGTCAGGATGCGTTCGCCCAGGCCGAGGCCGCGTAGGCGTGGGACGGTGTACATCTTCTTGATCTCGATGGTGCGGGTCTGTTCGTCGAAGGTGCGGTAGCCGCCGCAGGTCACCGGGACGGTGTTGAGGTAGCCGACGAGGAACAGGCCCTGGGGCGGGGCGTAGGAGGCGGGGTCGGCTTCGAAGGGGTCGGCGTAGCCGTAGCGCTGCTGCTGGTCGTCGAAGAGGGTGCGGACCAGGCGGGTGGCGTCCGGGTGGTCGTAGGGGCGGGGCCGGATGAGGAAACGGGTGGCGATCATGTCTGGGCCAAGGCGGTGTCGAGGTGGGGGAGGAAGGTCGCGACTGCCGGGGAGCGGCCGCGGCGGGCGAAGGCCGGGCGCAGGCGGCGCAGGTAGGTGAGTGCGCGGATCGACTGGACCTCGTCGAGCCGGGTGAGTGCGGCCCGGCCCGCGTCGACCGCCGCTTCCATGTCGCCGCGCAGCAGGTGGGCGTGGGTGAGGAAGGCGCCGTGCAGGAGGGCGGAGCGTGGGTAGTCGGGGCGAGCGCCGACTGTGGAGATCGGAGCGAGGAGGTTGACGGCCTCGCCGAGCAGGGGTTTGCGGTAGACGGTCATCTGCTCGCCCAGGACGACGAGGGCCTGCCCGGTCTCGGCGGTCAGTTGGTCGGGCTCCAGGTAGTAGAGGTAGGTCGGGGCGGCGTCGGCTGAATCCAGCAACTCCCTGGCCTTCTCTGCGGCTTGGCGGAATGCGGAGAGGTCTCCTGCGGCGGCTGCGGCGGTGGCGACGCGGCCGGTGATCCGGGCTCGCGTGACGGGGTCGGCCGGACAGCAGCGTTCGGCCGCCAAGGCGATGTGGACTGCTTCCTGGCCGTGGCCGGCGAAGGCGGAGATGTAGGCGAGCATGCCGATGGCGTTGGCGGCCCGGCCCAGCTCGCCCAGTCCTCGGGCGACCCGTTCGCTGAGGAGGAGGTAGCGTTCGGCGGCGCCGGGGCGTTGGGCGTCGAAGTGGACCCAGCCGACGAGTTGGGCGAGGTCGGCGACGATGGTCAGGAGTTGGTGCCCGACGGCGGGCTCGTAGTCGGCGCACTGCACCAGGTCGAGGACGTTGCGCAGTTCGCTGGTGATGTAGCGCAGGCTGAGCGCGCCGCCGCCGTGCTGGTCGTCGAGCTTGCGCAGTGCTTCGACGTGCGCGCCGATCAGTCGTACCTGGGGTGGCAGGACACGGTCGCGGCCCGCGTGCCGGTGAGGCTGTGACACGGTCGCGTGCAGGCCGTCGAGTACGGCGGCGGCCAGGTCGGGTCCGGAGGCGGCGGCGACGTCGGCGTGTTTTCCGGTGCTGAGAGTCGTCAGGTCGCTGAGCGACTGAAGCATGTCCTCGACGTTCGCCGAGGGGCCGAGAGCGGAGACGGCGGGCAGGGGTGAGGGCTGCCGGGACGGCCAGAGCTGCTCGACTCGGATCGTGCAGCCGAGGTGTTCGGAGAGCACGATGGCCGCCACCGAGGGGATGGGGTCGTAAGGCTTGTAGCCGTGCCGGACCCAGGCGTAGGGGGCGGTGGGGTCGATACGCCGGGTACCGAGGCCGCGTCCTTCCAGCCAGGAGTTGATCGCGGCGGCGAGCTGGCGCGGGTTCATCTCGGCGCGTTGCAGGATCTCGGCCAGTGCCGTGGGCGTGTGCGTCATCCGGGCCTCCCTGTCTCAGGCGAACGGTAGCCCGATGACTACGTGGTGTGAATGGCTCTGTGGTTCGGAACGGTGAACCTTCACGACCTTCACGGGGTGGTCGGGAGGTTCACGACCTTCACAGTGGAAAGTTTGTCACTCTGCGTCGCGCCGCTGGTCCACTGGGTGACGGACGGCGGGGCGGTATGCGGCTCGTCGACGAGACCCGGGAGGTACGGCGTGGCACCCTCGATCAGGCTCCACGACTACCGCGTACTGGTGAAGACCCTACGGCCCGGCTCCGCCGCTCATCGGGCCCGAGCCGTCGTCCGGCAGGTGCTCCAGGACGCGGGTTTCGACGGCGAGGAGCTCAGCGATGCCGAGAGCGCCGTCGCCGAACTGGCCGCCAACGCCGAGGAGCACGGCTGGCAGCCCTTCGAGCTGCGCGTCGTCTTCGTGGACGGTGAGCCGTCCTGGTGCGAGGTCATCGACGCCGACCGGGACCTCGACGGTATCCCCGCCATCCTCGATCGGCTGCGCGCCTGCGGTGAGGAACCCGATCTGGGCCTGTTCGCCGAGCGCGGGCGCGGGCTGCTGCTGGTGCACGCACTGTCCAAGGGCCGCTGCCGGGCGTATGTGACTCGGATGTGCGCCACCGGGACCCCCGGTAAGGCCGTCGGGTTCGCGCTGCCCACCAAGACCGGTCCGCGTCCGAGCTCCCCCGTGCCGGATGACGGACCGCCCCAGAAGGCCGGTGCCCACCTTCCCACGCAACCGTGGGCACCGGCCTTCCCTGACCGG
>NZ_JBEXGU010000044.1:0-61239 GCF_040607515.1 Streptosporangium sp. NPDC005286
TCGCAGGAGTTTTCGAAGGACACCGGCTCCGGCTTGACGGTCATCGCCGGCGTTCCGGTCCAGTGAGCTGCTTTCGCTTCCTACGATGCCGCGCCCGCCGCCCGTCGTCTGCGCTGGCAGCACCCATTCGGGCCCCGTGCCAACGGCAGTCCCGGCATACCCGCTAACTGCAATGCGCCATCCGCGGCCTGCCGCCGCCCTGGACTCGTGACCGTGCGTTGTCTCGTCATCGACGACAGCGATCACTTCGAGCAGGTCGAAGGAAGCAGGCCCTACTGGACGGTGTCGTCGGTGCGGACCCAGCGGGTGAACGCCGCCCACTCGGCCGGAGAGAACACCAGCGCCGGACCCGACCGGTCCTTTTACCCGGCGACGCCGTCGCGAGCGTGGACGACTCCCCCACCCTCGGCGCGTTCGACACCGACCGTTCTCGCACCATCGAGTCGTTTCGCGGGCTCGCCGAACTCCACGTCGAGACGGCCTGTTTCGGGCGCGGTGACCCGCTCACCGACGAGGCGTCGAAGGCAGTGCGCGCGGCGGTGGCCCGGTTCCCGGCCTGAGCGACAGCCAGGAGAGGGGCACCCCCGACCTTTCTCCCGTCCGGCCGATTCGGCGCCGTCGGCTCGGGACACCCCGGAGAGCCACACTCTTCACTTAAGGTGATGAAGCAACTACAGAGAGTAGAGTGCGAAGGAAGGTGCGAACCACGGCACCGTGAAGTTCTCCAGGGGGGAAAATGCTTGCACGGGGGACCCGATCCCTTGCCATCCCGGCGGCGGTGCTGCTGGCCGTGGCCTTGGTGGGTGGCTGCGGCGACAACACGCCGGCCGACCTGAGGCCCGGTGCCATGGTGGCCACGACCTCGGCACCCGCCGCCCCACCGGCCGCCACGACCGCCCCACCGGCGGCGGATACCGACCAGGAGTACCCCTCCGAGGAGTGCCCGGCCGCCGGCAACGCCAAGAAGTTCGCCAAGACCCGCTTCGCGCTGCACGCGGGCCTCGCACTGGGAGCCTTCTACCGCTACATCTACCGACCACTGCGGAGCGGGGGCTTCAAGGCGGGGGCGGAGAAGCGGAAGCGGACCTTCGCGAAGGCGGCCGTGGCCGGTCTCTTCACCGTTCACGAGCTGAAGGTCGCCAAACGCTTCGCCCTGGCCAACCCGACGTTGTGCAAGGGTGTCACGGCGGTCACCGCCAGCTTCGACAGGCTGACCTCCAAGCTGAAGAACGGCACCGCCACCGAGGCCGACCTCGCCGCCACCAAGAACTCCTTCACCGGCCTGCAGCAGAAGGCGACACAGAACGGCTACGGCTTCAAGGAGAAGAACGTCACCGTCCCCGGCGCGAGCTGAGAGCACCACCGCCCCAGAGACCGAAAGACAGCGGAGGGACAGGATCAACCCAAGGAGGCTCGCGGAACACGGCCCCGCATCCGACACGCCGTGATCGGTAGGGTCGCGGCATGGAGAGCCAGAGCCGCGACCATGCCGAGGATGCCCGCGACGCGGTGGCCGAGCATCTGCCCGGCTACCGGGTCGAGACCGTCACACCGCTCGGTGAGGGCCAGGACAACATCGCGTACGAGGTCAACGGCGAGTTGATCGTGCGCTTCAGCAAGGAGCCGGATCCGGCGCGGCGGGCCGCGCTCGTGGAGCGCGAGGCCCGCCTCCTGGCCGCCGTCGCGCGCTTCTCCCCGGTGCCCGTCCCCGAGCCGCGGTTCACGGTCGCGGAGCACGGCTGCCTGGCCTACTTCAAGCTCCCGGGCCGGCCACTGCTCGGCCTGCCCATATCGGAGCGGCTGGCCCACGGCCCGTCGGTCGCCGCCACGCTCGGCGGCCTGCTCGCCGCCGCGCACGCCGTTCCGGTGGATCGGCTGGCCGGCCTGGTGGAGGTGGACGACCCGCCGCCGTCCGAATGGCTGGACGAGGCGGCGGAGAGCTACCCGACGATCTCCGGGGAGATCCCGGCGGCCCACCAGCAGGCGGTGCAGGCGTTCCTGGACACCCCGCCCCCGGACGGGGGATACACCCCGGTCTTCTCGCACAACGATCTGGGAATCGAGCACGTTCTCGTCGACCCGGCCACGGGTGCGGTGACCGGCGTCATCGACTGGAGCGACGCCGCGATCGTCGACCCGGCCTACGACTTCGGCCTGCTGTATCGCGACCTCGGCCCCACCGCCCTGGACGCCGCCCTCGGCGGCTACCGGCCCGGCGACGTCACCGCCCTGCGCGAGCGCGCCGTCTTCTACGGCAGATGCGGTCTCTTCGAGGATCTGGCGTACGGCCTCGAAACCGGCCAGGACGCCTACGTCGGCAAATCCCGCACCGCGATGGAGTGGCTCTTCCACTCGTAGAACGCCCCACCGGGGCTCCGGCGATCAGAACGGCGTATTCGCGGTTTCGCCGGTGAACGGCCACTCAGGACGCCGCCGGCATCCCGGTGCACGGGGAGCGGGCTCGGCGTCCGGGACCGCGAAAGATGTGCCGGTGACCGACGCCTTTGGCGGTCACGGCGAACACTTCAGATCAGATCAGGCCGAGGGAGAGCATCGCGTCGGCGACGCGCTTGAAGCCGTCGATGTTGGCGCCGGCCACGTAGTTGCCCGGCATGCCGTACTCCCTGGCGGTCTCCAGGCAGCGGCCGTGGATGTCCTGCATGATCTCCTGGAGGCGGCGCTCGGAGAACTCGAAGGTCCACGAGTCACGGCTGGCGTTCTGCTGCATCTCCAGCGCGCTGGTGGCCACGCCGCCCGCGTTGGCGGCCTTGCCGGGCCCGAAGGCGACACCCGCCTCCTGGAACACCCGGATGCCCTCCGGCGTGGTGGGCATGTTGGCGCCCTCGCCGACCGCGATGCACCCGCCGCGCACCAGCGACTCGGCGTCCTTGCCGGTGATCTCGTTCTGGGTGGCCGACGGCATCGCCACCTCGCACGGCAGCTCCCAGATGCTCCGCCCCGCCACGAAGGACACGTTGCCGCCGTGACGCTTGGCGTAGGCGTCCATCCGGAGGTGCTCGACCTGCTTGACCTGCTTGAGCAGGTCCAGGTCGATGCCCTTCTCGTCGACGACGTACCCCGAGGAGTCGGAGCAGGCGATCACCGTGCCGCCGAGTTGCTGCACCTTCTCGATCGTGTAGACGGCGACGTTGCCCGAGCCGGACACGATGACGCGCTTACCCTCGAAGGAGGTGCCGCGTGCCTTCAGCATCTCGTCGACGAAGAACGCGCAGCCGTAACCGGTCGCCTCGGTGCGGACCTGGGCGCCGCCGTAGCTGAGCCCCTTGCCGGTGATCACTGCGGACTCGTACCGGTTGGTGATGCGCTTGTACTGGCCGAACAGGTAGCCGACCTCGCGCTGGCCAACGCCGATGTCCCCGGCGGGGACGTCGGTGTACTCACCGATGTGCCGGTAGAGCTCGGTCATGAAGCTCTGGCAGAAGCGCATGATCTCGCGCTGGGAGCGGCCCTTCGGGTCGAAGTCCGAGCCACCCTTGCCCCCGCCGATCGGCAGGCCGGTCAGTCCGTTCTTGAAGATCTGCTCGAAGCCGAGGAACTTGACGATGCCCAGGTACACCGAGGGGTGGAAACGCAGTCCCCCCTTGTAGGGCCCGAGCGCGCTGTTGAATTCGACCCGGAAGCCACGGTTGATGTGGACCTCACCCTGGTCGTCCTCCCACGGCACCCGGAAGATGATCTGCCGCTCCGGCTCGCAGATCCGCTCAATGATCTTGGATTCGGCATACTCGGGATGCTTGCCGAGGACCGGTCCGATGCTCTCCAACACCTCGCGAACGGCCTGGTGGAACTCGATCTCACCCGGGTTGCGGCGCAGGACACTGTCGTAGATCGAGTCCAGTTTTTCGTGCAACATCACTTATCTTTCTGATCGCCAGCCCACACACTGTGGTCTAGACCTTATGAGACGCACTTCTCACACCTTTAACCGGCCCACGGTGAGAACTTCTTACCCCGCGAGAGGGACCCCGGATCAGCCCGGCGATGGACGACCCGGCGGGGACCCGCCGCCTACCTTCCTGGTTAAAAGGCCGCCCCGACCTCGCACGGGAAGAAAAACCATGTTCAAGGATTCAGCCGACTTCCGGCGCATCACATCAGGCCTGCTGCTGATCGTCGCCCCACTGCTCCAGGCCATCGCTGTCATCCTCGACCCCGGCACCTGGGGCGACGAGCGCGAAGCGGTCAGTTTCGCGGAAAATCCCGCCCTCGCCCAGGTCCAGTCGGTGATGTACCACTGGGCCTACCTGCTGATGGCCGTCGCGACCCTCGGCCTGCTGCATGTGATGCGCCGCCGCGCGGTGGTCTTCGGCCACATCGCCGGCTCGCTCACCGTCCTCGGCTACATCAGCGTGTCGGGCCTGCTCATGACCGACCCGGTGGAGTGGTGGCTCGGGCAGCGGAACACCCCTGAGCAGGCGCAGCAGATCCTCAACGAGATGCTGAACCTGCCCGGCGTCGTCTTCGGGTTCCAGATGCCCTGGCTGTTCTTCGCCATCTTCGGCCTGCCCGTCCTGGTGATCGGCGTCTGGCGGGCGGGATTCGCGCACTGGTGGGTGCCGCTCGTCGTCGGCATCGGCTACGGCGGCTCGATGCTGGTCCCGTACGGCCCGGTGACCGTCCCGCTGTGGACCGCCCCCGCGGTCGCGCTGGGCTGGCTCGGCGTCAAGATGATCCGGATGAGCCGCGAGGAGTGGATCTCCTACTACCCGACCGCCGCCCCCGGCCGCACCACTCCCGACTCGTACGCGAACACCACCGCTTGAGCCCGGTCCCGCAGACGGAGCTTCATCAGTACCCGTGCCACATGGGTCTTGACCGTGGCCTCACCGACAAAGAGCTTCCCCGCGATCTCGGAGTTGGTCAGGCCACGGGCCAGGGAGCGCAACACCTCCAGCTCGCGCGGGGTGAGGTCGGCCAGCTGCGGCGGGGGCGCGGGATCATGACGGCCCGCGAAGGAGGCGATGACGCGAGTGGTGACGGCCGGGTCGAGCAGGGCGTCCCCGGCGACGACGACACGAATGGCGTCCACCAGTTGCTCAGGCGGCGAGACCTTGAGCAGGAACCCGCTGGTCCCCGCACGGAGCGCGGCGTAGAGGTTCTCGTCGGTGTCGAAGGTGGTCAACATGACGATCTTCGGCGGTTCCGGCTGCCCCAGGAGCTGCCTGGCGGCGGTGAGGCCGTCCATACGGGGCATCGAGATGTCCATCAGCACGATGTCGGGCTTGGTGCGGCGGACCACGGCGATGGCCTCGACCCCGTCGGGGGCCTCGCCGACCACCTCCATGCCGGGTTCACTCTCCACGACGAGCTTCAGCCCGGCGCGGACCATCGCCTGGTCGTCGACGATCACGATACGGATGCTCACTTCTCCTCCTTCTTGCCAGGCGGCTCGGCGCCTCGTTTATGGTTTCGTCTGTCAACCGGCTCATCCGATCGGCTCACCGGCCGACACCTCCAGCGAGGCCGGCAGGGACGCGTGGACCCGGAAGCCACCTTCTGGACGCGGGCCGGCCTCGAAGGTGCCGCCGAAGAGCTCGGCGCGCTCACGCATGCCGATGAGGCCGTTGCCCGTCGACAGCGCGGAGGACGTCCCGCCGTTCCCACTCCCGTTCGTGACCTCCACCTCCACGGAGTCCCGGTGATAGGAGACCGTGATCCGGATCTCGGACTCTCCGGCGTGCTTGACCGCGTTGGTGAGGGCCTCCTGGGCGATGCGATAGATCGACAGATCCAGCCCGGGTGCCAGCCGCACCACCTCCCCCCGTACGTCGAGGGTGACCCGCAGCCCGGAGTAGACGAGCGAGTCCACGGTGCCGGACAGCAGGTCCAGGCCGGGCTGCGGGATGCTCTCGTCCAGGGGCATACGCAGCGCGCCGAGCATGACGCGCAGCTCCTCGACCGCCTCGCGCCCCATCCGTTCGATGCCCAGCAGTGCCTCGTCGTCCCCGCCTCGCGAGCGGCGGAGCACCCCGGCCTGCATGACCATCATGCTGACGCTGTAGGCGACCACGTCGTGCAGCTCGCGAGCGATGCGGGCTTTCTCCCGCGCGACGGCCTCGGCGGCCTCGCGTTCCCTGTCACGTTCCAGGCGAACGGCCTGCTCAGCCAGGCTGCGTACCCGGGCGACATAGGCGTGCAGGGCGAGGCCGGTGAGGTAGGCGGCGCCGAAGAGGACGGGCAGGAAGACGACCTCCTCCAAGGGGAGCCGGCGGTGGTCGACGGCACCGGAGCCGAACGCCAGGATGCCGGTGATGGCCCAGGCGAGCCCGGGCCTGAAGGGGAGCTCGGCACCGACTGTGTGGAAGACGATCAGCAGGGAGGCGAGCTGCCAGGTCTGACAGTGTTCGTACCCCTGCCGGTGCCAGACATACTGGGCAAGGATCATCAGGATGAACACGGCGACCGGCGACCGGCGCCGGAACCACACGAGCACGCCGGTGACGAGCGCCTGGCCGACCCACCACAGCTCGGGCGTCTCGGTCGCGCCGTACTCGGTGGCGACGGTGAACGCCTCCAGCGTGCCGAGGGCGACGATCACGGCGCCGATCAGCAAGTCGGACTTCGGCACCGCGCGCAGGTACCGAAGGGGGGAGAGGAGAACCGCCATGCGGGGAGACTAAAGCTTGGTGACCGTCTTGCCCATAGGACAAAACACCCGGACAAGTCGATCGCAAGTGGAACACAAGTCAACGGATCAGAACACCGGGAATGAGACGCTCCGCACGAATCGATTGGCGGTCGCGTTGTCGCACCTGCCGGACGCGCAGAAGTAGATGATGAGGGCCGGTTCATCCGGCCGCTCGACGACCCAGCCGGTGAACTCGAGCTGGCCACCGCGCTGCGGGTCGGCGATCGTCCCCTGCAACCGGATGGCCGGCTGCCCGCCCACGCTCACCTGGACGACCTGGGGGAAGACGTTGACCGTGCCGGGAAGCGAGGACTGCATCGTCTCCTGCAGCTGCTTGGCGCCGCTGCGCGGGTCGAGGGTGTCGAGCGTCTGCGCGTAAAGGCCGCCGGCGTCCTGGGGATCGTCCTTGATGATCTCGTTCACGGTCGCCCAGTCGGCGGTGACGGGCGTGGCGAACAGCGCCCGGAACTGCTCCACCCTCGGCGAGGCCACCACGAACACGTCGGCGTGCGGTTGGAGGGTCCAGGTGCCGGGATGCTGGAAGGCGACCGGCACCGCGGCCGAACCTTCGTACGCCACCCAGGTGTCGCCACCGCGCAGGAACGTCGCGAGCATCGCCACCAGCGCGACGATCGCCGTGATCGCCACTGCGGCGCCGATGAGGATGCCCTTCCCGCCGGATCTGGGCCTGCTCGGCTCCTGTCGCCTCGTGGGCACCGTCGTCGGTGCGGTGGGGGAAGCCTGGGTGAGCTGGTACGGCTGGCCGGCACCGCTGATCGCGTCACGCAGCTCGGCGACGAACTGGCCGCAGGTCTCGTAGCGCTGCTCGGGCGACTTGGCCAGGGCCCGCATCATGACGCCGTCGACCTCGAGCGGCAGCTCGGGGCGGAGCGTGGTGAGCGGGGTGGGGGTCTCGGCGAGGTGTGCCCAGAGCAGGGCGATCTCGTTGTCGCGCTGGAAGGGCAACCTCCCGGCCAGCGCCTCGTAGACCACGCAGGCCAGGCCGTACTGGTCGCAGCGGCCGTCGATGTGCTCCTTGTTGATCTGCTCGGGCGACATGTAGCGGGGGGTGCCGATGAACTGGTTGGTCTGGGTCAGCCCGGAGATCGAGGTGCGGTGCTTGGTGATGCCGAAGTCGGTGAGGTAGGCGTGGTCGCCCTCGGTGTGGGCGGCGATCAGGATGTTGGCCGGTTTGACATCGCGGTGAACCAGGTCGTGGGCGTGCGCGGTGTCGAGCGCGGCGGCCACCTGGGCGAAGGTCCGGTTGACCTGGCTGACCGGCATCGGGCCCCGGTCGTAGAAGAGCTTGCGCAGGTCGGGGCCGTTGACGTAGCGCATCGCGATGTAGAGGGTGCCGTCGGCGGCGGTGTCGGCCTCGTAGATCGGGATGATGTTGGGGTGGTCGATGCTCGCGACGGTGCGCGACTCCAGCACGAAACGCTGGCGGAACCGCTCGTCCTCACCGAGGAGCGGGTTGAGGATCTTCAGTGCCACCCGGCGGTTGAGCCTGGGGTCGACCGCGAGGTAGACCACGGCCATGCCGCCCTTGCCGATGATGTCCTCGATCTGGTAGCCGGCCACTTCCCGGCCGATCAGCGCCCTGTCGTTCACTGCCATCACGTCTTGGCCGGCTGGCCGCAGTAGCCGCAGAAGCTGTGCGCGGGGCCCAGCCGCATCCCGCAGCCCGTGCAGTACTTCTGCACTGTCGTCTCGGCGGGTCTGGGGTCCGGAGCGGTGCTGGAACCCGGATCGCGCGCCACCAGCACCGGCTGGCCGGGCGAGGTCGAGGAGATCTTGGGCAGGGCGGGGAAGGAACGGCCGACCACGATCGTGGAGTCGACCTGCTCGTCGAAGGCCGATCTCGCCTGCACGGGCGGCGGGTTCAGGGGGGGAGACAGGGTGGGGGGCAGGGGGTCCGCGAGCAGGCTCGGCTCCGGTTCCGGTTCGGAGCGTCTGCGGCGCCAGAGCAGGATCGCGGCGACCAGCACCACCAGCACCAGCAGGCCGCCTCCGACCAGGAACGGCCACAGCGGCGCGCCGCCGGGCGCGTCGGTGGAGGCGGCCGCCCTCTTGGTGCCCTCGTCCTCTGCGGTGCCGCGCTTGGCCTGGGACGTCTTCAGGTGCGCGGCGGCCACGGTGTGGCCCGGGTAGAGGTCCAGCACCCGCTGGAAGGCGGGGACGGCGTCACCGTAGTAGTGGGTGTGGAAACGGGTCAGCGCCTGCTCGAAGGCGGCGTCGATCGGGCCACGGGCGGGCGCGACGTCCGCCTCGGCCAGGGCCTTGGTGACCTCGCGGATGCCGATCATCCGGGCGTCCTTGCCACCGCCGAGCAGCAGGCCGACGACCTCGCCCTTCTTGTCCTCGATCACCGGGCCGCCGAGCAGCCCCTTGTCGACGAGCGCGCCCAGCTTCTCCGGCTCGTTGACCTTGTTCTCCGGGTCCTTGAACTGCCGGCCGCCCTCACCGGCGCCGCCCGCCCGGAGGTGGGCGATGTCGACGGTCTCCGGCAGGTTCGCGGCGGGCCGCCCGGTGAACCCGGCGACCGCCACCGGTGAGTTGTCCTTGGCGGGCACCTCGGCGGCGAGCGGGGCGGTGGGCAGGCCCGCGCTCCCGTCGGCGCGGCCGACGGGCTTCAGCACCGCCGGGCTGTCGGGCTTGTCACCGGGGCGGACGATCTCGGCCCTGAACCCCTCCGTGTCGGCGGGGGAGATGTTGGGGAAGACCTTGATCTCCGTGGTGACGTCGATGATGCAGGTGGCGGTGGGCTGCTTGGGCGGGTAGCACTCCTGCAGGTGGTGGTTGAGCAGGTCGTCCTTGAGCTTGTGCCGCTCGAAGTCCGCGGGGATCTTGACCTTGTGGTGCTCGGCGAAGATCTTGTTGGCGGCGTAGATCCGGACGTCCAGGTCGTTCTTGACCACCCGGGTGAGGGTGACCATGCCCCCGTCGGGGTTGATCACCGTGCCGGTGCCGCTGCCGATCGGCACCTCGTAGGAACGCTCCACGTGGACCAGCTCGCCGATGTGGTCAAGGAGCGTGATGTCCACGCGTGCCGTGGCCTCGATCCTGACCACCGCGGGGGTCACCAGATCGGTGATCCCGCTGGGGTGCTCGTGAGCAAGAGCGGGCGCCATCCCGGCGACCGCCAACAGGAGGCCTCCGAACACCGCCACCGCCGAACCGAACCGCCGCATCGCCACTCCCTACAGGGGATAGGACAAGGGTCGCAAACCAGAGTGAATAAGTGAACCGCTCAGGCCCGAGGGCTTGACTTTCTTTCCGCCGTTACCTGCACCTGATCACGAGACGGATATCTCCACCCCGTCTTCACCATCACCACTCAGGCACCGACCATGCCTTTCACCATGCCCACCCCCGTTGCGGACAGTTACGCAAAGTCTAATCCTGACCGGGCCCCGGCGCGACAATGTATACCGCGCGAGGACCGGTTCCCTCATCTCGCCCAATGGCCCGCGGTCGCACCGAATCCAATGGGACGGAAGCCCCATAATTCGATATTTCCATCTAATACGCGATAAAGGGGATAAAGCTCTCGTGGCTTCTCATGCGCCCGAGGAGGCTCCTCCCGTACGCGGGCAGACGGCCCGCGAATTCGAAAACGCGAGAAGAGCGGGCGCCGCACGGAAGACGAGGGTCACCGGGCCACGGGCGAGCCGATCACCCGGAGGCGGGCCCCCGGCAGACCCCATGGACAAGCGCTTGCTAGGGAAATAGCCTGCCCTTCGTGGGCGGGCGAGCGGACGTGGGGCCTGCCCCCGCGCCGCGACGGGCCACCCGCCCGGAGCACCGGACGATCAGACGGGGAGAGCCGTTGAGCCACTCGATCGGGGTCGACGTCGGAGGGACGTTCACGGACGTGGTGCTCCGCGGGCCGGATGGTGAGATCAGCGTCGCCAAGTGCCTGAGCACCCACGACGACCCGGCCGACGGCATCGTCACGGGCATCACCGCCGCGCTTGGCCACAGGGACCCCTCCCTGGTGACCAGGGTCGTGCACGCGACCACGCTGGCCACCAACGCCGTGCTCGAACGCAGAGGCGTCCGCGTCGCCTATGTCACGACCAGGGGTTTCCGCTCGGCGATCCCCCTGGGCCGCTACGCGCGGGTCGAGGAGGACCGCTACGACCTCCGCTTCGCCCCTCCCGCGCCGCCGGTCGCCGCCGGTGACTGCTTCGAGGTGCCCGAGCGGGTGAACGACCGGGGCGAGGTGCTCGAACCGCTCGACGAGGCGGCCGTGGCCCGCGTCGGCGAGGAGATCGCGCGGCGGGGTGTCACCGCGGCCGCCGTCTGCCTGCTGCACTCGTACGCGAACCCCTCGCACGAGCGGCGGGTCGCCGAGATCCTCCGGCGCGTCGTGCCGACCGTGGTGATCTCCTCGGAGGTCTGGCCGGAACTGCGCGAGTACGAGCGGGCGACCACCACGATCATGTCCGCGTACGTCGGGCCCGTCATGGCGGGATACCTGCGGCGGCTGACCGCTCGGCTGGCCGGCATCGGAATCACCGCGCCGGTGCACGTCATGGACTCGGGCGGCGGCGTGATGTCCGCCGAGCTGGCAGCCCGGCGGGCCGTGGCCACCATCGAGTCCGGACCCGCGGCCGGGGTGCTGGCCGCCGCCGCGTCCGGCCATCCGGACGTCATCTCCTTCGACATGGGCGGGACCACCGCCAAGACCTGCGTGATCAGGAACGGCGAGCCGGAGATCACCCACGAGTTCCACGTGGGCGGCAAGGGCAGCTTCGGCGGGCGCAGGGCCGGGACCGGGGTGCCGGTCAAGACCCCGGCCATCGACCTGGCGGAGGTGGGGGCCGGAGGAGGCAGCATCGCGTGGGTGGACCCGGCCGGCACCCTGCGGGCAGGCCCGCGCTCGGCCGGTTCGGAACCCGGCCCGGCCTGCTACGGCCTGGGCGGCGACGAGCCGACGGTGACGGACGCCAACCTGGTACTCGGTTACCTCGATGCCGCCTCGTTCGCCGCCGGGACGATGTCGCTCTCCCTCGACCTCGCGGAGAAGGCGGTCGACCGCCGCCTGGCCGGTCCGCTCGGGGTCTCCCGCGCCGAGGCGGCGCACGCCGTCCACGAGATCGCCAACGCCTCGATGGGGTCGGCGGTCCACGTGGTGACGGTACAGCGGGGCATCGATCCCCGAGGGTTCGTCATGGTCGCCTTCGGCGGCGCGGGCCCGATGCACGCGGCCAGGGTCGCCTCCCGCTTCGGCATCTCCACGGTGGTCGTCCCCGCGCACTGCGGGGTCGGCTCCGCAGCCGGCCTGCTGGCCGGCGACCTGTCCACCGACCGTGTCCTGTCCGCCCCGGGTGCCGATCCGGTGCGGGTCTTCGCCATCCTGGCCGAGGCCGCCGCCGCCGACCTGAACGTGACTCTCGGCTCCCCCGGTGTCTCGGTCACCCGCTCGGCCGACGTCCGCTTCACCGGACAGGCCCACGACCTGACCGTGCGGTGGAGCGACTCCCCCGCCGAGCTGGCCGACCGCTTCTTCGCGAGATACCGGCAGGTGTACGGCATCGAACAGCGGGGCCCCACCGAGGTCGTCAGCTACCGCGTCCGCGTCACCCAGACCGCCCGGCACCCCCTTACCGACGCCGTGCCCGCGCCTCCCCCTCCCCGCGCCTCGCCCGGAGCCCGGGAGCCGGGTGGGCCGCGCCCGGCGGCTCACGGTGCTTCCGATGTCTCCGAGGTGCGGCGGGCCGCGTACTTCCCCGAGCTGGGCGGGTACGTACAGGTGCCGGTGCTCACCAGGGCGACCCTGCGCGAGACGGAGGGACCGGCGATCGTCGAGGACGCCGAGGCGACGATCGTGGTGCCACCGGGCTGGACGGCCAGGCTCGCGGACGACATGGCGGTAATCCTCACCGAGGGCGGAACAGCATGACACCGGAACCCTCGACGGCGCACGCGCGGTCCTCGCGAGGAGGCCTCACGAAGGGTCCTCACGAGGGGGCGAGCCGGTTGACGGCGGAGACGCTGACCGCGCAGGTGCTGCGGAACGCGCTGGTGGTGGCGGCCGAGGAGGCGAGCATCGTGGTGGTGCGCTCGGCCTACTCGACGTTCATCGTCGAGGGGTCCGACGCCTCGGCGGCGATCCTCGACGCGAGTGGGCGTCTGGTCGCGCAGTCGATGGCGACCACGCTCATGAACAGCATGGCACTTAAGGTCGCGCTGCCCGAACTACTGAAGGACATCCCGGCCCCCACCATGCGGCCCGGTGACGTGTTCGTGCTCAACGACGCCTACCGGGGCGGGGTGCACACCAACGACCTGCTCGTCTACCGGCCGGTCTTCGTCGCCGGCGAGCCCGCCTACTTCACCGCGACGATGATCCACGTCTCGGACCTCGGCGGCCTGTCCGCGGGCGGCATGGCCCCGCTCGCCACCGACATCTTCCTTGAGGGCCTGCAGCTCCCCCCGGTCCTGCTGGCCACCGCGCGCGGCGTGGAACCGGCGATCGAGGCGATCCTGCGGGCCAACAGCCGCACCCCTGACAAGGTCATGGGCGATGTGCGCGCGCTCGTCGCGGGCACCGCGGTCGCCGCGGCCAGGATCGAGGCGCTGGCCGGCGAGTACGGCCCTGCAGGGCTCGCCCGGGGGATCGACGACTATCTCGACCACACCGAGACGCTGACCCGCGCGGCCCTCCTCGCCCTGCCCGCCGGGCGCTACGAGGCGTCCTACCCGATCGACGACGACGGCATCGACCTCACCACCTCGCACACCGTCAGGGTCGCGGTCACCCTGGCCCCCGGTGCGGGAGCCGTACTCGACTTCGACGGCACCGACCCCCAGGTCCCCGCGGCGATCAACTCCTCCTCGTCGCAGTCGCTGGCCGCCGCCGTGTTCGCGATGCGCTGCTTCCTGGACCCGTCCATCGCG
Source organism: Streptosporangium sp. NPDC005286 (assembly GCF_040607515.1). Classification (NCBI taxonomy): domain Bacteria; kingdom Bacillati; phylum Actinomycetota; class Actinomycetes; order Streptosporangiales; family Streptosporangiaceae; genus Streptosporangium; species Streptosporangium sp. NPDC005286. The sequence continues at coordinate 13,556 of NZ_JBEXGU010000044.1, forward strand.
ATGAACGACGGCTGCCTGCGGGCGATCGAGGTGCGGCTGCCACCCGGCTCGCTGCTCAACGCCCGCTCGCCCTATCCGTGCGGTGGCCGGTTCGTGCCCATCTACGCGGCGATGGAGGCCGTCTTCCAGGCGCTGTCGGACGCGATGCCCGAACGCGCCATCGCGGCGAGCGGCATCCTGCAGCCCTTCTCCATCGCGGCCGTCGGGGCGCCGTACTGGATCCACCTGTCGTACGACTTCGGCGGGGTCGGTGCCCGGCAGGGCAAGGACGGCCCGGACGCGACCGGCGTGCACTTCGGCATCGGCCGCAACTCGGTACCCCAGGTCGAGCCGGTCGAGACCCGCTGCCCGCTCGTCGTGGAGTCGGTGGAGACCGTCCCCGACTCCGGCGGCCCCGGCAGGCACCGGGGCGGCCTCGGCTCCCGCACGGTGATCCGCTTCCTGGCCGACGCCCACGTCACCACCCGTGGCGACCGGCTGCGCAACGCCCCGCCCGGACGCTCCGGCGGCCTGCCGGGCCGGCTCGGCGGCTTCTACCTGCGGCGCGCGGACGGCTCGCTGGAACGCCTCGACTCCAAGGTGAACAACGTCCGGTTCAGCGCGGGCGAGGCGTTCGTGATCGAGACGACCGGCGGCGGCGGCATCGGCTCCCCCTGCGATCGTCCCGTCGAGGAGGTCCTCGCCGACCTCGACACCGGCCGCGTCACCCCGCACGGCGCCCTCGCCGACTACGGCGTCACCGTCAGGGACGACGGCACGGCCCTGCGCGCGGAGAACTGACATGCGCGGGTCCGGACGGGCGTCCCCGGTTAAGGCGCCGCCCGGCCCCGCGGAGGGCTTGCCTCGCTCAGCCCCGAGGCTGCAGCAGCACGGCGGGATCGAAGGAGACCTCGAAGGGGGCGAAGAGGGGCGCGACCTCTCCCGCCTCGTACTTTTCTGCGGCTTTGTACTCGTCACCGGCGAGTTCGTGGACGTGGACGGACGGACCGTCGGACAGCTCGACCCGCCAGTAGGCGGGAATGCCCGCCGCGGCGTAGGCGGCTCTCTTGAGGTGACGGTCGCGCGCCTGGGTGCTCGGGCTGACCAACTCGACGGCCAGGAGGATGTCATGCGGTGCGAACATCAGCCCCCTCTCGTCGACGGCCTCCGTCGGCACCACAACAAGGTCAGGGATGAAGAAGTCACGGCTACTCACCCGGAGGTTTACCTCCTGCAGCGGCTGGAACTCTGGAGGCGCAGCGTCTTCGAGAATGCGCGCGAGACGCAGACTCGCGTATTGATGCAGGGGGACAGGGGAAGCACTCACCAGCAGGCTCCCGTTGAAGAGCTCGTAGCGGTTCCCGTCGTCGGGAAACTTGAGCAGGTCGTCGACAGTGAACGGCGGCTCTCCTTGGAGAACCGTCCGCCTGGTCGTCGGCTCCTTTGTTGCCATCGCGGTCACCTGCTCAGTATCGGGAGTTTGGCCCTCGCCCACATGCCACTTCCCGCAATTCTCTTACTTTAAGTAGTCAACACATCACGGTTCGCCCACTGCTGGGCACCCTGGCGGACGGCGGTGTGGACGGCACGGGCGATGCGGGCGCCCCAGGTGGAGCGGGGGCCGCCGAAGAGTTCCTCCGGGCCGTGCTCGGGGACCGCCACGCAGACGGCGTCGGAGGCGGTCCCGGTACCGGGGAAACCGACCTCCAGCAGGGCCTGGGTCTTGGCCTCGGTCACCGTCATGACCGTGTTGACCAGGGCGGCGTCGCTCATCGCGACCGGTACGGCGACGACGATGTTGATCGTTCCCGGCAGGTACGCGGGGGCCAGTTCGGGGTCCGGGACACCCTCGGGGGCGGCGGCCCAGGTGGGGACGCGCAGGCCGACGGTCGCCATGACCTCCACTCCCCCGTCGGCGGCCCGGGTGAAGTGGTCGACGGAGGCGGCGGTGAGCATGCCGACACCGGAGCCGGGCGGGGCGAGTTCCAGCAGGTGCTCCACCGGGTCCATCCGCGAGTATCCACCGACCACCTGCGCGTTGAGCGCCCAGGCGGCCGGGCCGATGCCGCCGCCGACCATGGCCGAGGAGATCGCCCGCCACCCGGGGCCGAACTCCCAGAGCAGCGAGGCCAGCCGGGCCCCGTCCTCCTCACGATGGCTCAGCCGCAAAGAGACCTCGCGCGAACCGTCTCGGACGTCCGGCTGGATCTCGGGCCCGCCCAGTAGGGCTCCGGACGAACCTCGCACCCGCTCGGGAAGGCTCGGGGGAATCTCGGACCCGGTCAAGGACGCTCCAGGTGGACCTCAGGCCTGCCACCGGGGCCGGTGGCGACGCGGACGCGGGCCTCGAAGTGCTCGCCGATCAGCTCTCCGGTCAGCACCTCGGCCGGGGCGCCGGAGGCGGCCACCCGGCCGCCCGAGAGCAACATCATCGAGTCAGCGTACTGGCCGGCCAGGCTCAAATCATGCAATGTCGTGACGACGGTTAGTCCGTCGGCCAGCCGGAGCCGGTCCACGAGCTCCAGCACCTGCTGCTGATGTCCCAGGTCGAGGGCGGTGGTGGGCTCGTCGAGCAGGAGCACCGGGGCCTGCTGGGTCAGCGCCCTGGCGAGCACCACGCGCTGGCGCTCGCCTCCGGACAGATGGCCGAGCCGCCGACCCGCGAGGGGTGACAGGTCCAGCCGCTCCAGCACCGACGCGGTCACCTCGCGGTCGCGGCGGCCCTCGCGGCCCAGGTAGGGGATGTACGGGGTACGCCCGAGCAGGGCGTAGTCGAACACCGTCATGTCGACCGGCAGCGCCGGGGACTGCGGGGCATAGGCCAGCAGCCTGGCCCGGTCCCTGGGCCGCAGCCGTCTGATCGGCACGTCGTCGACGAGCACCTCGCCCTCGCAGGGCAGCACCCCGGCCAGGGCGCGCAGCAGCGTGGACTTGCCCGCGCCGTTGGCGCCGATGACGGCCAGCCAGCCGCCGTCCCTGACGTCGAGCCCGACGCCGGACAGCACGGTCCGCCGGTCCAGCACCACCGACAGGTCACTCACCGCGAGGCGGCTCACCGGATCTCCCCTCCGCGCGGCGCACGGGCCACGGCCGCCCGCTCCCCGTGCACACCTGCCGGAACGGTCGTGTGCTCCTCGTACGGACGGGCCCGGACGCTCATGTCTCCACCCGGCGGGTCATGCGCAGTACGGCGACGAAGAACGGCGCGCCGAAGAAGGCGGTCACCACCCCGATGGGCAGCTCGGCGGGGGCGAGCACGGTCCTGGCGATGAGGTCGGCGAGGACCAGGAAGGCGGCCCCGCCGATCAGCGAGATCGGCAGCACGACCCGGTACGAGGAACCGGTCAGGCGGCGGACCACGTGCGGCACGACGATGCCGACGAAGCCGATCAGCCCGCTGACCGCGACGGCCGCCGCGGTGGCCAGGGAGGCGGCGAACAGCACAACGAGGCGGACCCTGGCGGCGTTCAGGCCGAGGGTGACCGCCTCGTCGTCACCGACCGAGAGCACGTCGAGCAGCCTGCCGTGCAGCAGCATGACCGTCACCGAGACGACCGCGTACGGGGCCACCAGCGTGACCTGACTCCAGCCGCCGCCGACGTTGCCGAGGATCCAGGCGTAGATGCGCTGGAGCTCCTCCACCCTGAGCTGCTGCAGGAACGTCTGGATCGCGGTGAGGAAGGAGGTGACCGCCACGCCCGCGAGGACCAGCGTGGCGGTGCCGCCGCCCCGGCCCGCCGCGTTGCCCAGCGCGTAGGCGAGCAGGACACCGCCGACGGCGCCGACGAAGGCCGCGGCGGGGATGCCGATCGCCCCGCCGTCGCCCTTGGTGAAGACGATCGCCGCCGTGGTCGCCAGACCGGCGCCCGCCGCGGCTCCCAGCAGGTAGGGGTCGGCCAGCGGGTTGCGGAAGACTCCCTGGTAGCCGGCTCCCGCGACGGCCAGCAGGCCGCCGACGATCGCGGCGAGCAGGACCCTGGGCAGCCGTATCTCGGCCAGCAGGCTCAGTTCGACCGGGGCCAGCCCGGAGTCGGCCGAGACGAACGGCAGCCAGTCGAGCAGTTGGATCAGCACACTGCGCGGCGCGATGTCCGCGGCGCCGACCAGCAGCCCGGCGAGCATGCTCGCCAGGAGCAGGGCCACGGCCGCGACCGTCACCGCCGGGCTGAGCCGGGCCGCCTGCCCGCCCGCGACACCGGCCTTCCGAGCCGCACCGGCGCCGGGCGGGAACGGCTCCTTCCCGGCGCCCGGGCGGGACGGCTCCGAGGTGCCGGTACCGGAGGGGAACGGCTCCCGCACGGCACCGGCAGGAGACGGTTCCGGCATGTCGGTGCCCAGGCGGAGCAGCCCCGACGTACCGGTGGCGGGAGTGGCCGTGTCAGGAGGAGACGGTTCCGGCCGGGTACGGGACGGTGCTGAGGTGGCGTTGCCCGCCTTCGGGGTGCCGGAGTCGCGGAGCGGCCCGTCCGTGCCGCCGCCGGAGGAGCGGGGGAGATCTGTCAACTAGCTGGCCGCGGCCTTCTGCACGGCCTCGCCGACCTGCTTGGCGAGGTCCACGACGCGCGGCCCCCAGCGGGAGGCGATGTCGTCGTCGAGGAGGATGACCTGGTCGTTCTTGATGGCCGACAGCTTGGACCAGCCCGGGCGCTTGGCGAGGGTGTCCTTCGACTGGCCGCAGCACTTGGTGTCGGCCAGGAAGACGAGGTCGGGGTCGGCCTGCGCGACGAACTCGGCGGAGAGCTTGGGGTAGCCACCCGCCGCGTCGGGGGCCTTGTCGGCGATGTTGGTCAGGCCGAACAGCCCGTAGATCTGGCCGATGAAGGTGGTGGAGGTCGCCGCGTAGGGGGTGACGTCCAGCTCGTGGTAGTAGGTGAGCTTCGCGTCCTTCGGTGCGGCGGCGGCGAGCTCGTCGATCTGCTTCTTCATCTGCGCGGCGAGTTCGGTGGCCCGCTCGCCGTTTCCGGTGGCGGCACCGAGGTCGGTGATCTGGTCGTAGGTCTCGTCGAGTTTGGTGGCGGCGGGCTCCAGCAGCACCGGTACGCCGACCTTGCCCAGCGCGGCCACGATGCCGTCGATGTCATCGGAGAGCACGACCAGGTCCGGCTTCTGGGCGATGATCGCCTCAACGTTCGGCTTGAAACCGGACAGCTCGCTCTTCGGCGCTTCCGCGGGGTGGTTGGACTGGTCGTCCACCGCGACGACCTGTGATCCCGCGCCGATCGCGAACAGGCTCTCGGTGGCGGCGGGCGAGAGCGAGACGATCCGCTCGGGCCTGCTCTCGATGGTGACGGAGCCGTTGCCCGCCTCGACGGTGACCGGGAAGCCCGCCGCCGAGGGAGTCGCGGCGGCACTTGCGGAGGCGGTGGAAGGCGAGGTCGCGGGGGAGGTCTGGCCGCATCCGGCGAGGGTCAGTGCGGCGAGCAGGGCGCCGGCGAGGGCGCTGCGTACGGGCCTCAAGGGAGGTCCTTTCAGTTACCGGAACCGAGGGACCCAGGCAAGGACGGGTCACCCTTTTCCACGAGGGTCGGCGTCGACGACGCGGCGGAGGCGACCTGGCTCGACCCACGAGGGGCCATGACAGTTGCGGGACAGCGCCGGACTCACACCGGACTTCGCTCACACCACGCGTTGGACGAACGCTATCAACTCCCCCGAACAGCCTCTATGCCGAGGTTCCGGACGGACCGCTCTGTGGCTCCCCGGGTAGGCCGCCCCGGAGGGACCGCCCGCCGAACATCCGGACCCGCCCTCCAGGCACATCGCCACCGACGAGCCGTCCCGCCGGCAGGCCGCGGCTCCGGAGGGACCGTCCGCCAAGCCTCCAGGCGCCGTCCCTCTGGCCGGCCGCGCGCGTAGGGAGCCGCTCGTCCGGCGGGCCGTCGTTCAGCAGGGGCGCCTCTCAGCCGAGTTGCTCCTCGGCGGCGGCGATGATCTCCTGCAGGCGCAGGCCGTGCGCGGCGTCCAGGGGGTGGCCGCCACCGCGCCGCACGGTCCGCTCGAACTCCATGAGCATGAGGGAGAAGACGTCGGAGCCCAGCCGGGTGTCGTCCATGGTCTCCCGGCCGAGGCGGCCGTAGATCTCGACATCGGAGGGCGGGCTCTCACCTGGCACGCTCATGCACAGCGACGCCTCGCTGACCGCGCCGGTCTCGTGCTCCAGCAGCAGGCCGACCCAGCCCAGCGGGTTGCCGTGGGCGCGGACCCCGGCGACCCTGCCGAGCGCGGCGTCCAACATGTCGATCATGTGCGGGCCGACGTCGAGGATCGCGCCGCGCTCCAGTCGCCAGGAGGTGGCGAAGGCTCCGCCGAGCATCGCCCCCGAGATGTTGGCCGCCCGGCCGCCGAACGGCTCGATGGCCGAGACTCTGGCCAGGAAGGCCCGGGTGGCGGGCGAGTAACGCCAGGTGAGGACCATCTGCGAGGCCACGCCCGCCTCGGCGACCGCCTCGGCCAGCCGCCGTGCGCCGTCCAGATCGGCGGCGAGCGGTTTCTCCAGCAGCAGTGCCTTGCCCGCCTTGGCGGCGAGCACGCCGAGCTCCGCCTGGACGGCGGGCGGCACCGAGAACGCGACCGCCTCGCAGTTGTCGAAGAGCTCCTCGATCCGCTCGAAGACCGGAGCACCGAACCTGGCCGCGGCCTCGGGGCGACGGGCCCACACCCCCGCCAGACGTGTGTTCGGACCAGCCGCCAGCATCGGCGCGTGCACCATCTCGGCCCACGGTCCGGCACCTACCAGACCCACAGATAACGTCACGGATCCAGTTTCGCACGCTCCCAGGCCCTGATCGCGTGCTCCGGACGGTGCGCCGTCGTCCCGCTGTCGACCACGATCGTCTGGCCGGTCACGCACCGCGCCTCGTCCGAGGCGAGGAACGCGACCAGCGCCGCCACGTCGTCCGGCTCCGCCGCCCAGGGCAGCAGGCGTTCGGCCGCCTTCTCCGCCAGCCGCCGCGGGGACATCGCCGCGCGCGCCGCGTCGGTCATGACGAGGCCGGGGGCGACCGCGTTGCAGCGGATGCCGCGCGAGCCGTACATGGTGGCGACATAGCGGGTGAATCCGGTCAGGGCCGCCTTGGACGCCCCGTAGGCCGCGTGGTCGGCGTCGCCCACCAGCCCGGACACCGACGAGGTCAGCACGATCGCGCCGCCGTCACGCATCGCGGGGACCGCGTGCTTGACCATGAGCATCGCCCCTCGCAGGTTGACGGCCATGGTGCGGTCCCAGACCTCGACGTCCAGGTCGAGCAGGTCCTGGTCGCGGCCGTAGACGTCGCGGTCCAGACAGGCGGCGTTGGAGTGCAGCACGTCCAGCCCGCCGAACGAGCCGATCAGCTGCGCCACGGCCGCCTTCACCTCCTCCTCGTTCGACACGTCGCAGTGCAGCGCGCACGCCGTACCGCCGCGGGCCCTGATTCCCGAGGCCACCGAGCGCGCGCCCGCGGCCCACAGGTCGGCGACCCCGACGCAGGCGCCCTCGGCGGCCAGCCGGCGCGCGGCCGCCGCGCCGATTCCCGAGGCGGCGCCGGTGACCAGCGCCACCCGGCCGTCGAAGCGCGTCACCATTCCACGTTCAGCGCGGTCAGGCCCCGCCCGACCAGCGACGTGCGGTAGGTGACGGGCGGTCCGCCGGATGCCAGGCGGAGCCCCGGCAGGCGGCGGCCCAGCACCTTCAGCGCGGTACGGAGCTGCAGGCGGCCGAGCGCTGCTCCCACGCAGAAATGGATGCCGTAGCCGAGCGTCATGTGCGCGTCGGCGTTGCCGCGGTCGATCCGGAACTCGTCCGGCTCGTCGAAGACGCGCTCGTCGTGGGCCGCGGAGTCGGTGGAGAGCAGGCAGAGCGAGCCCTTCGGGATGGTCACGCCGTGCATCTCCACATCGACGGCGGCGTACCTGAAGGAGCCGAGGCTGGCGCCGTCGATGCGCATGCACTCCTCCACCGCGTTCTGCACCAGCTCGGGCGGCACCGGCCAGATCTCCTCGCGCAGCAGCCTGAACACGCTGTTGCCAAGCTGGTTGGGCACGGTGTCGTTGCCGCCGAGCAGGATCGTGGAGATCAGCTCGACGACCTCGCGGTGCGACAGCTCGGTGCCGATCAGCGAGGTCATCAGCGAGACGAAGTCGTCGCGCGGCTCGGCGGCGCGGGAGGCGACCAGCTTGTCGACGTAGTCGAGGTAGGTCAGGAAGCTCTCGGCCAGCACCAGCTGGCGCTCGGGCGGCTGCGGCGACAGGAAGAGCTGGAACCAGTCCTTCACGTGCTCCTTGACGAAGGCCTCGTCCTCCTCGGGGACGCCGATGAAGCGGGCGGTGAGCTTGACCGAGGGCACGTGCGCGATCTCCGCGACCAGGTCTCCCCCGCCACTCGGGATCACCCGGTCGAGCACCTCCTCGTTCAGGTCGCGGAAGCGCTGTTCCATCGCGGCGACGGCGCGCGGGGTGAAGGCGCGCGAGACCGAACGGCGCAGCCGGGTGTGGGTGGGCGGGTCGACGTTGGCCACGAAGCTGGACAGGAACGAGCCGTGCTCGCCCAGCACCCGCCTGGTCTCGTCGGCGAGGCTGCGGGAGATCGTCAGCGAGCCCTCGGAGGAGAAGCGCCTGGGGTCGCCGTAGGCGGCGCGCACGTCCTCGTGCCGGCTGATGACATAGGCGCCCAGGTGCTCGCTGTAGAACACCGGACGCTCGTCGCGGAGCCTGCGCAGGAAGTCGTAGGGCGCGGCGACGTGCCAGGCCGCGCTGACGTCGAAGTCCTCAGCGGTAATCATGACCTGCCTCTCGGTACGGCTCGCGCCGGGCGAGGATCTGGCGGGGGTTGGCGATGAGCATCAGGTCGATCTGCTCGGAGGTGACGCCTCGCCTGCGGAGCTCGGGCAGTACGTCCCTGGAGATATGGAGCAGGTGGTAGTTGGGGTGTCGTTGCCGTACGACGTCGGCGTCGAAGCGATCGTTGAAGCAGTAGGAGTCGTGGGACAGGACCATCCGGTCCGCGTGGCCGCGCGCGGCGAGTTCGGCGACGATCGCCACCCGGTTCTCGAACGAGCTGATCGTCTCGATACCGAACCTGTCCATGCCCAGGTAGGAGCCGTTCGCGATGAGTTCTTCCAGGTAGGTGACATCTGTTGCGTCTCCGGCGTGCCCGATGACGACCCTGGAGAGGTCCACGCCCAGCCGTGCCAGCAGCTTCTGCTGCTCCAGGCCGCCGCCCGAGGCGCTGTGCGAGTGGGTGGAGATCGGCACCCCGGTCTCCAGGTGCGCCTCGGCGACCGCGCGGAAGACCCGCTCACAGTTGGCGGTCATGCCGAGGTGGTCGGTGGCGCACTTGAGGATGCCGGCCTTCACACCGGTACGGCCGATCCCCTCGGTGATGTCCCTGACGAAGAACTCGGCCAGCCGGTCGGCGCCGCCGAACAGCGAGCCCGGCCCGCGGTTGCCGAAGTAGGGCGGGAGCGCGTCGTAGGTGTAGAGGCCGGTGGCGACCACGATGTTGACCTCGGTCAGCTCGGCCACCCGTTGCACCGCGGGCACGTAGCGGCCCAGGCCGACCACGGTCAGGTCGACCACCGTGTCGATGCCGTGCCGTTTCAGGTCGTTCAGCTTGGCCGCCGCCTCGCGGGCGCGGGTTTCGAGGTCCCAGCCCTCGGGGATGTCCGGCCAGTTCCACAGGATCTCCGGGCTGAGCCCGAAGATGTGCTCGTGCATGAGCGTCGCGCCCGGGTCCCCGATGGGGCCGGTGATCGTCTCGATGCTCGGGGCGGGGTTGTCACTCATGTCCGGTCACCACTCCTCGCTCGTCGCCGGCCCGGTCACGCGTGCGCGACGACGGGGAACCTCGGGTGTTCGAACGGCTGGTTGACCGTCAGTCCCAGACCGTCCGTCTGCCTGTACGGCGTCCCGGTGTAGAGCGCGTCCGCGTCGAAGTAGGTGACCGTGAACGACAGCCTGGCGCTGTCCCTGCGGTTGGCGGCCGCCCCGTGGACGGTCAGCGCGTGGTGCACCGTCGCGTCCCCGGCCGCGAGGTCCAGCGGCGGTGAGATCTCCAGCTCCTTCAGCCACGGGTGCTGGCTGAGCTGGTCGTCACCGTCCCTGGCGAAGGAGCGGCCCAGCAGGCCGTAGCGGTGGGAACCGCACAGGAACCGGAGCGAGCCCATGTCCGCGGGCACGTCCACCAGGGCCAGCCAGACGGTGAGCATGGCCGAGCGGTCCATCGGCATCCACGGGAAGTCCTGGTGGAACTCGGTGGCGCCGTGCCCGCCGTCCGGCTCCTTGATCAGCAGGTTGGTCACCTGGATCCGTACCCCGGCCACCCCGTGCAGCAGCCTGGTGGCGCCGCGGCCGAGAGCCGGGGCGAAGGCCAGGTCCCGGAAGTGCTCGTCGGTCTCGGCGATGTCCCTGGACTGGCCGAACGCCTGGTCGACCTTGGAGATGACCGCCCGCGAGCGTTCGGCGAGGTGTTCCCGGGCACGGTCGCGGAGCAGGGCCACGTAGCCGCCTTCGACCAGGCGTGGCAGCCTTACCCAGCCGTTGTCCGCAAAGAAGGCGACCTCGTCGTCGGTCACCTCGCGGACCAGGTTGTCGTCAGCCATTGGCTCAGTGTCGAACCTCACACCCACTAAAGCAAGCGCTTGGTAATAACAGTCGCCTTTCCGTGCCCGGACGGCGCATCTATGCTTAGCAAGCGCTTGGTAGAACAGAGGGGATGCCGATGGATCGCCCGTTCCGGTTCGCCGCCGTGATCCGCGAGGCCGGCTCGGCCAGGGCCTGGGCCGAGGCGGCACTCCGCCTGGAGGGCTCGGGCTTCGACGTGCTGCTCGTCCCCGACCATCTGGTCGGTCCCCGCTTCGCGCCGGTCGCGGCGATGACCGCGGCGGCGTGCGCCACCAGCCGCCTGCGGGTCGGCACGCTGGTGTTCGCCAACGACTTCCGCCACCCCGCGGTGCTCGCCAAGGAGGCCGCCACCGTCGACCTGCTCTCCGAGGGCCGCCTGGAGCTGGGTCTCGGCACCGGCTGGATGGCCGCCGACTACGCCGGTGCCGGGCTGGCGTTCGAGCCACCGGGGGTCAGGGTGGACCGGCTGGCCGAGGCGATCACCGTGCTCAAGGGCCTGTGGGCGGACGGCCCCTTCACCTTCCACGGCAGGCACTACCGGATCACCGCCCTGGACCAGACCCCCAAGCCCCTGAGCCGCCCCCACCCTCGGCTGCTGCTCGGCGGCGGCGGCCCGCGCATGCTCGGGCTGGCCGCCCGCGAGGCCGACGTGATCAACCTCGGCATGCGGGTACGCGCCGACGGCACCGGCCCCGACGGCACGGACGGCGGTCTGGACGCCTTCCTCGCCAAGATCGACCTGGTACGGCGGGCCGCGGCCGGCCGCTACCACCGGATCGAGCTCGGCACCAGCGTGCAGCAGCTCGGCGTCCGCAAGCGGGACGAGCCGTGGAGCGCCGCCGACTCCTCCCGGCAGGACGAGACTCCGCAGGTGCTGCTCGGCACCCGCCAGGACATCGTCGACAAGCTCCGCCACTGGCGCGACACCCACGACCTGTCCTATTTCGTACTCCACCACGAGCGCGACCTGGACGCCTTCATCCCGGTCGCCGAGGAGCTCGCGGGGCGCTGACCCGCGACGCTTCGGGGTCCCGGGGCCCCGGGGCGTGCGCGACGGACCGCCGGCGGCATGATTGGGCATCATGGACCAGATGATTCTGCTTCGGCACGGCGAGACCGAATGGAGCCGGGACGGCCGGCACACCGGGCGCACCGATCTACGGCTGACCGCCGGAGGCGAGGATCAGGCACGGGCACTGGCCCCGCTGATCTCGGACCGGACGTTCGGCCTCGTCCTGGTCAGTCCGGCCCGGCGCGCGAGGGACACCGCCGAACTCGCCGGCATCAAGGACTACGAGACAGATCCCGACCTGTGGGAATGGGACTACGGCGGCTACGAGGGCATCACCACCCTGGAGATCCGCGAGAGGCGCCCCGGCTGGTACCTGTGGCGCGACGGCGTCGTCCCCGGCGACGCCGAGCACCCCGGCGAGAGCGCGGAGCAGGTCGGCGCCCGCGCCGACCGGGTGATCGCCCGAGCCCTGGCCGCGGACGGCGACGTGGTCCTGGTCGCCCACGGACACTACCTGCGGGTGCTGTGCGCCCGCTGGCTCGGCCTGCCACCGACCGACGGCCGCCTGTTCCGCCTGGACACCGGCACCTACTCCCGGCTCGGCTTCGAGCGCGACGAGCCGGTCGTCCTCACCTGGAACGCGCCCGTCTGACCCCTGGCCCGCGATCGGAGCCCTCCCCCGGATCCCCCTTTCCGCCGCGACAGGCCCTCCTCCTCACCGGAGATCGGCCTGGATCGGGGCAAGGCGGGAGCCGGGGAAGGGCGCCAGCAGGGTCTCCCGCCACGGGCCCGCCAAAAACTCCCTGGCCCGCCTGCTCCAGTCGAGCAGCCGGCCGTCCGGCGCCACCTCGTCGTCCAGGCCGAGCGCCGCGTCCCTGGACCGCTGGAGCGCCAGGTGGTCGTCCAGCGTCATGCCCCAGACGGTGACGACCTCGGTGTCGCAGAACAGGACCTCGTACAGACCGATCGGGCGGTGGCCGTGGTCGGCGAGGACGGGCGCGCGCTCCTCGCGGACAGCGTCGAGGTAGTCCAGCGCGGCCCCGGGTCGCACCTGGGCGCTCTCGAACAGGTAGAACGGGGCCGCGTAGCCCTCGGCGGTGATGTCGGCGAGGGCCGGGCTGCCGTGCACGGCGCCCAGCGGCCGGGAGAAGGCGGAAAAACGCAGGTCGTCGATGTCGGAGAGGAAAAGCCTGCCGTCGACGCCGTCGTAGATGTTCATCATCTGCCGCCAGCCGCCGTCCCAGCCACCGTGGCAGTCCCAGAGCGTGACCGCCTTGAACTGGGGGTGGCCGGTGATGCCGACGGCGTAGAAGGCGCCCACCAGGTCGATGTCCCTGGACCTGATCGACAGTCCCCGGGTCAGTTCCGGGGTGTCGAGGGCCTCGTCTTCCTTCTTGTAGCGGGTGAGCCAGGTGAGGTACTCCAGCGGCCTGCGGGAGTTCATCGGCCGGAAGTCGACCTCTTCGATCAGGTAGATGCCTCGCCGCACGGTAAGCGCCTCCTCAACCCAAGCGAATGCTTGGTTGAACACTAGTTGAGAAGGATCACGCCGTACAGCGCGGAGATCTCGTTCAGGCGGCCGCCGCGGCGGGCTGCGGACCTCGCCCCGTCAGCCATTCGAGGACCCGGCGGTGACCGTGGCAGGCGTCCTCGAAGTGACCCCAGCGCCAGTAACGTGGCTGGTCGCGCACTCCGGTGACCCATGTGCGGTAGGACACCGGAGTGGGCGCACCCTCCCCCGTTGCCGCCGAGGCGACGCCGTAAGTGCGGATCACGACGCGCCCGCCTGGTGCGAACAGCACGTCGTCGGCCACCGGGTACAAGGTCATCTGGTCGAGCACGGCTTGAGCCCCCAATCACTGTGATCTCAAACTCTTCCGTGCCGTTCCACTCCCCCGGTTACACGACCGGCGCGGCCCGGTTAACCCGGCGGCCCTGAAGTAAAAACGGTGTTACACCGTTAAACCGTCGAACTCCCCATCCTTCACCCCGAGCACCAGGGCACGGATCTCATCCCTGGTGTAGATCAGGGCAGGCCCCTCTGGAAAACGCGAGTTCCGGACCGCGATGCTGCCATCCGAAAGTTCGGCAAGCTCGACGCAGTTACCCGTCGAGTTGCTGTGGCGGCTCTTGCGCCAGCTGGCCCCGGCAAGGTCAGTGGCCGGCATGCCGTTGTAGGTCTGCTCCATTTACATCTCTCTGAGAAGGTCGCCGAGGATCTCGGCGGTGCCCCCGGGCGTGGTGCTTTCCACGCACAACTGCTCCATGGCCGTGAGGTATGGATCGATGTCCTCACGTTTGTCCAGGTAGAGGGCACCCCAGAGCTGCTCGACATAGACGACGTCCGACAGGTCGGACTCGGGAAACCGCAAGATGCTGAACGCACCACCCTCGGCAGCGTGCATGCCGAATCGGAAGGGCATCACCTGGAGGGTGATGTTGGGAAGCGTGGCCACTTCCAGCAGGTGCTGGATCTGCTCACGCATCGTCTCCTTACCTCCGATAGGACGCCTCAGGGCCGCCTCGTCGATGACCGCCCACAATCGGGGGCCGTCCTTCTTCGTTAAGCGATCCTGCCGCTGCATGCGCATATGCACACGACGCTCGATCTCCGCCTCCGGCACGTCCGGGTAGCCCAACCGGATCACGGTGCGCGCGTAGGCGGATGTCTGCAGCAGGCCGGGAATGAACTGCACCTCGTAGGTGCGGATCATGTTCGTCGCCTCCTCCAGCCCCACGTAGGTGGTGAACCAGTTCGGCAACAGGTCGCCGTACTTGTGCCACCAGCCGGGGGTGTTCGCCTCGCGGACCATCTCCAGCAGGCCGCGCCGTTCTGCGTCGTCGAGCACGCCGTACAGGGTGAGCAGGTCTTCCACGTCACGCGTCTTGAAACCGACGCGGCCGAGTTCCATACGGCTGATCTTGGACTCTGAGGCACGGATGTGGAATCCCGCTACCTCACGGGCGAGCCCCTTCTCCTCACGCAGCCGGCGCAGACTCGCGCCGAGCATGATGCGCCGGACAGTGGAACCGGTACCGGGCGGATCCATGGACACGTGATGCTCCTCGCTCGCTTTCCTGATCGACAGTCTGTCACTTCGCGGCCGAAGAATCCCTGGCCACGATCAAGATCCCCTTTCGTACGAAATTACCCAATCACCGGTAACGGTAGCGGTTGCACACACCTTATGCACGTGCATTCGCTCTTGCACCTGCACGGGAGTTTGCACCATGATTGCGGCTGTGCAGTCCGCCCAAACCGCGCCCCCCCGAGCGTCAACGTCATGGACGGCGCTCGACTGGTGGCCCCCCGCAGGCTGGTGGCCCGACTCCGCGCGCGATCTTCTCCTCGGATCCCCGGCAGTCATGGCCAGCGCCACCTTCGTGCTCCCACCACACGCCGAGTCCGTCCACTCCGCCCGCAGCTTCGCGACGGGCACCCTCACCGGCTGGAACCTCGGCGAGCTGGGCGAGAACATGGAGCTGGTCGTCTCGGAACTGGCGACCAACGCCCTCAGACACGGCCTCCGGCTCGCCGAGTCGCGCGCCAGGGAGCCGATCCGGCTCTCCCTGATCCGGCGGGGCAATCTGGTCACCTGCACGCTCAACGACCCGGGAGCCGGCTTCCCCGCGCTCCGCGATCCTTCGCCACTCGACATCGGCGGCCTCGGACTGCACATCGTCGAGTCACTGAGCCTTCGCTGGGGCTGGGCACCGCTGGCCCCGTACGGCAAGATTGTCTGGGCCGTCCTGCGGACCGGCCTTCGTGAGGATCCCGCCCCCCTCGACCGCCCGTAGACCCACGAACGCCCGCCGCGTGCCGTTCCCCGCCCCGCTCCTTCACCACCTCCACCGACCTCTTCCGGACGGCGCCGCCTCTTCCCCTCAAGGGCGCCAATCGGTCCCGGGGCCGCCGCTCCTCCCTCCCGGTGGCCCCGGGACCGGTTAGAACCGGATGGAGACCTCATATAACGCGTCGCATTCTGCGCGGTAGATGCCGTCAGAGATGCCCTCTGCATTACCGTGGATGTTTATGGCTCACGGAGAGTCCCCGCGCGAGATTCCTGAGAGAGCTGCGAGATGGACGATCACCTGCTCGGCTGGTTGAAAACCCTCGACGAAGAACGGCTCGCCCGAGTTCTGGCCAACCGGCCGGACGCCATCGCCCCACCGTGGCCGCGCCGCCTGGACACCCTGGCGCAGCGACTGGGCAACGGGTTCGCGGTGATGGAGGTCATGCGCGGCCTGCCGCTGCCCTCCCTGGAGGTGGCGCAGGCCGCACTGACCCTCGGCGAGCAGGCCGGGCCGGAGACGGTGGCCCGGTTCATGGGCGTGCCCGAGGCCGAGGTGGCGCCCTGGCTCGACCTGCTGTTCGACCACGCCCTGGCGTGGCCGGACAGCGAGGGCCGCATCCGGGTGGCCGAGGGGCTCGCCCGGTGGTGGACCGCCCCCTGCGGGCTCGGTGAACCGCTCCCCAACTACCTGAACTCCTGGACGGTCAGCGCCGACGCGCTGCGCGCGCTGGCCAGGACCCTGGGCCTGCCGCACGGCCCGAAGCGGCGTACGGTCGCCAGGGTCACCGAGATCCTCTCCGACCCCCACCGGGTGACCGCGCTGCTGGAGAAGGCTCCCGAGGGTGCGGGGCGGCTGCTTGAGGAGTTCGCCTGGGACGGTCCTGTCCGCGACGTGGACGGCGGCGAGTTCGTGGTGCCGGGGTCTCCCGAGAAGTGGGCCGCCGATCACGGGCTGCTCTTCCGCCCCAGCTGGAATGTGGCCGAGATGCCCCGTGAGGTGGCGCTCGCGCTGCGCGGCCCCGACTACCACCCGCCCTTCACCCCCGTCCCGCCCGACCTCGCCACGCTCCCCGTCGACCCCGAGGCCGTCGACCACCTGATGACCCTGGCCGCGCCACACGTGGTGGAGCGCTGCGCCGCCATGCTGGAGAACACCGCGAAGTTCCCGCTGCCGCTGCTCAAGGCGGGCGGGGTGGGTGTGCGCGAGGTCCGGCGGGTGGCCAAGGACACCGGCTGCGACGAGGACGAGACCCGGCTGCTGCTGGAGGTCTGCGCGGTGGCCCGGCTGCTGGCCTGGGACGACTCCGCCGGCGGGCTGGTGCCCACCGAGAAGTTCGACCGCTGGCGGCTGGACGACGCGGCCGCCAGGCTCAGGGTGCTGCTGTCGGCGTGGTGGCGGATGGAGCGCTCGTCGCTCCGGAAGGTCGACGGCAAGTACGGCACGGTGCTCGGTGACGATCCCGCCGGGGCCATGGTCGCCCGCGCCCGGCGGGCGGTGCTCGGCGTGCTGGCCCGCCTGCCCGCCAGCACCGCGTGCGTCGACCTGGCCGGGCTGGTCGAGTCCGCGTACTGGCACGCCCCGCTGCTGGACCGGTCGCTGCTGGCCGAGTGCGCTCCCGCCGTGCTGGAGGAGGCCCGGATGCTCGGGCTGGTCGCCCTCGACACGATCACCGACCTCGGCCGCGCGATGGCCGGGCTGGACGCCTTCCCCGGCGACGAGATCGACGACTCCGCGCCCCTGGTGGAGAACGACCCCGTGCTGGTCGAATGCTCCACCAGGGCGCTGGCCAGCGTGCGGCGGAGCGCGCTCTTCGGCGCCGACCTCACCGCGGTGGTGACCGGCCCGCCCGCCGGCGAGCTCGCCGAGCTGCTCGACCGGACCGCCGAGCGCGAGTCGCGCGGCGCGGCCTCGGTCTGGCGGTTCACCCCGGCCAGCGTGCGCCGGGCCATGGACACCGGCTACACCGCCGAGGGTCTGCTGACGGACCTCGCTGAGGTGGGCAGGGTGCCGCAGCCCCTCGAGTACCTGATTCACGACGTGGCCAGGCGGCACGGCGAGGTCACGGTGACCACCGTCGCCTGCATCGTGCAGGCCTCCGACCCGGTGCTGCTGGCCGAGATCGCCGGGCACCGGCGGCTGGGCAGGCTGGGCCTGCGACTGCTCGCCCCGACCGTGCTGGCCAGCGCGATGCCCGCCGACAGGACCCTGGCGGCGCTGCGGGAGAACGGCTACGCGCCGGTGCCCATCGAGGACACCGGGGAGATCACCATCCGCAGGGCCCGGGTCGAGGAACCGCGGAACGGGCGGCTGATCCTGCTGCCCGGGGGCAGGGTGGCCGAGTTCGAACAACCCCCGTACCCGCTGGTGGAGCCGCCGCCGGACCCCCGCGAGCACGCCCAGCGCCTGCTCGTCGCCGAGGGCCAGGCCACCCAGTCCGGCGGCAGGACGTGGGCGGTCATCGGCCGCATGGCCTCCCGCCTGCCGACCGCCCAGCAGTCGCTGCTCGGCTTCGTCGTCGATCGGGGCGTGCGGGCGGCGATCACACTGACCGACGGCCTGACCGCCACCATCAGCCACGGCGAGCTGCGCAGCGGCGTGCTTGACGCGTGGTGCGAGGAGGCGGGCGACTATCTGGAGTTTCCGCTGGCCGACATCATCGAGGTCCGCGGCGCCTACGCCTGACCCCGCCGGCCGCCCCGTGGAGCCGAGCGCGTGGAGCCGAGCGCGTGGACCGGCGCCTCCCGGATCCGCGACCGCGGTCCGGCTGATGCGGTGAACATGAAGTGTGGCCGGGTTTCCGGTCGTCGTCTTGCCGAAGCCACCGAACCCGGCGGACGTGCCCGGTCACCGGACTAGAGCTTCTTGGCCTTGACCAGGTCGGCCAGGAGCTTCTCCAGCACGTCGGCGTAGCCCTGGTAGCTGTAGCGCTCCTCGGCGTGCCAGGCGTAGACCTGCCCGGCCTTGACCGCGGGCAGCTTGGCGAAGGTCGGCTTCCCCTTCATCTCGTCGACCCGCATCGACTGGGTGCGGGCGTCCACCAGGATCACGTCCGCCTCGTAGGTGTCGGCGTTCTCCCAGCTCAGCGTCTCCCAGAAGCCCGCCTCGTCGACCTTGCCCGGCACCACGACGTCCAGGCCCAGTTCCTTGAAGTAGCGCACGTCCGCGTGGTCATCGGGATTGACCACCCACATCGTCTCCGGACTGCCCGACATGATCAGGATCCTCAGGTTCCTGGTCTCGGGGGTGACGAGCGCCTTGGCCGCGGCGTCGAACCTCGCCTTGGCCGCGGTCACCTCGGAGGCGTTGAGGTCCGCGCCGAGGGCGGCGGCCACCTCGCCATACTTCCCGATGATCTCGGGCAGCGACCTGCCGACCAGGCGGACGCCGAGGGTGGGCGCTACCTGCTCGATGGTGGAGGTGGACTTCTCCGGCACGTACCAGAGGGTGTCTCCGGTGTACATGCCGCTGACCAGCAGGTCGGGCTGGAGCGAGATGTACTTCTCGATGTTGAACTCGTCCCACACGTTGCCGATGGACTCGACCTTGGTGATGTCGACGTTGCCGACCTGGGGATCCCTGGTCCCGTCCTTGAGCTTGTGCGGACCGAAGACCGCGACCGGGCGGACCCCGAAGTCCCAGAGCGCGGCGGCGGCGCCGACCTGGGCGACGACGCGGGCAGGGCGCTCGGGCCGCTCGATCTTCTTTCCGCGGTCGTCGGTGAAGGCCCACGGACCCGCCGCCGACGAGGAGGCAGCCGGAGAGCCACCGGCCGCGGGTGCCGTCTCGGTGCCGCTCCCGCATGCGGCCAGGGCGAACACGAGGCCGGCAGCCATGAATCCCCGCCGCGGAAGGACAGGTAGGGACATTTCACTCTCCGAAGGATAGGCTTACCTAAATGGCTATTTCATTAGATTAGCCTTACCTTAGCTATACCAACAGGGAGGGGCTCGGTGAGCAGGGCCGGTGTGGCCACGGCCGCGTCCGAGACGGCCGGGGAACCGGACGGCACGCCACCGCCGTCGGCGAAACGGCGTGCGGCCGCGCTGGCGGCCGGACTGCCGGCCGCGCTGGCGATACTGGTGCTGCTGGCGCTGGTCAGTATCGCGGTGGGATCGCGCTCGGTCCCGCTCTCCACGGTGCTGGACGCGCTGCTCGCACCCGACGGGTCCACCGATCACACGGTCATCAGGGACCTGCGCGTGCCGCGGACGCTGATCGGTATCGGCGTGGGCGCGGCACTCGGCCTGGCCGGCGCGCTGATGCAGAGCCTCACCCGCAACCCGCTCGCCGATCCCGGGCTACTGGGCGTCAACCAGGGCGCGGCCCTCGGCGTGACGGTCGCCATCGGGCTGCTGGGCCTGAGCGACCCCACCGCCTACGTCTGGTTCGCGTTCGCCGGTGCGGCCGCCGCCGCGACGCTGGCCTACGCGCTCGGCTCCGCCGGACGCTCGGGTGGCGGCCCGGTACGGCTCACACTCGCCGGTGTCGCGCTGGGCATGGTGTTCAACGCCGCGGCCTCGGCGATCCTGCGGGCCGACACGGTGACCTTCGACCGGATGCGGTTCTGGCTCACCGGGTCGCTGGCCGGGATCAGCGCCGACGTGGCGACCCGGCTCGCTCCGTTCCTCGCGGCCGGCCTGGTGCTCGGGCTGCTGCTGGCCAGGCCGCTCAACGCCATGGCACTGGGCGACGAGGCGGGACGCGCGCTGGGCGTGAACATGGCCCGCACCCGTGGGCTGACCGCGCTCACGGTCACCCTGCTGTGCGGGGCCGCCACCGCCGCCGCCGGGCCGTTGTGGTTCGTGGGCCTGGCCGTGCCGCACGCGGTGCGCGCCTTCACCGGACCCGACCAGCGCTGGGTCCTGCCGTACACCGTCGTGCTCGCCCCCGTGGTGCTGCTCGGCTCCGACATCCTCGGCCGGGTGGTCGCCGCCCCCGCCGAGATGCAGGTGGGCATCATGTGCGCGTTCGTCGGCGCCCCGGTGTTCATCCTGCTCGCTCGCCGCCGGAGACTCGCCGCCCTATGAAGAACACCCTCCCGGCACGAGCCTCAGAGACCCGCCGCACCAACCCATCTATGAAGAAGAACACCCTCCCGGCACGAGCCTCAGAGACCCGCCGCACCAACCCATCTATGAAGAAGAACACCCTCCCGGCACGAGCCTCAGAGACCCGCCGCACCAACCCATCTATGAAGAAGAACACCCTCCCGGCACAGGCCTCAGAGACCCGCCGCACCAACCCATGTATGAACATCCTTCCCTCGGTACGGGCCTCAGAGGCCCGCCGCACGGACCTCTCGTGATCGCTCCACCGCCGGCCACCGCCGGGAAGAGTGCCCGCTCCACCGGGCCCCTGCTGACCGCCCTGCGCCTGCGTTCCTGGTCTCTGCGGCTCTCCCCGCGCGGCCTCGTCACCGGCACCGCCATCGCCGTACTCGGCCTGGTCGTCAGCCTGGTCGCGCTGTCCGTCGGCGAGTTCACGGTCCCCATCCGCGACATCGTGGCCGCTCTGTTCGGTGAGGGGCCGCCGGTCGCCGAGCTCATCGTGAACCGCCTGCGGGCACCGCGGATCGTGACCGGCCTGCTGGTCGGTGCCGCGTTCGGGCTGAGCGGGGCGATCTTTCAGAGCCTCACCCGCAACCCGCTCGGCAGCCCCGACTTCGTCGGCCTCACCTCGGGGGCGGCCACCGGAGGCATCGCCGCCGTGGTGCTGGGCGGCGGCGCCTGGCAGATCGCGGGGGCCTCGCTCGCCGGGTGCGTCGCCAGCGCGCTGATCGTGTACGCCCTGGCCTTCCAGCGCGGGGTGCAGGGCTACCGGCTGATCCTGGTCGGCATCGGGGTCAACGCACTGCTGGTCTCCGCCGACTGGTACATGCTGACCCGCGCCGACATCGGCGACGCGGCCACCGCCGGGGCGTGGATCACCGGCAGCCTCGGCGGACGCGGCTGGGAGCACGCGATCCCGGTCGCGTGCGCGGTGGCCGTGCTCCTGCCCGCCTGCGCCTGGCTGTCACGCCCGCTGCGGATGATGGAGATGGGCGACGACGCGGCCAGGGCCATGGGCATCCGCGTCGAGCCGGTGCGCGCGGCGGCGATCGCCGTCGGCGTGCTGCTGTGCGGTGTCGCCACCGCCGCCACCGGACCCGTGATCTTCGTGGCGATGGCCGCTCCCCAGCTGGCCCGGCGGATCAGCCGTTCCCCCGGCGTCATCCTGGTCACCTCGGCGCTGACCGGCGCCACCCTGCTGGTCTGCGCCGACCTGGCCGCGCAGCGCCTCTTCGCGCCGGTCCAGCTGCCGGTGGGAATCATGACCGCCGCGATCGGCGGCGTATACCTGGTGTTTCTCCTGCGGAGGGAACGACGTTGAGACTGTACGGCACCGGCCTGACCCTCTCCTACGACAAGCGCGTGGTGGCCAGGGACCTGGACGTCACGATCCCCGACGGGTCGTTCACCGTGATCATCGGCCCCAACGCGTGCGGCAAGTCCACGATGCTGCGCGCCCTGGCCCGGATGCTCAAGCCCCGCGCGGGGGCGGTCCACCTGGACGGATCCGTGATCACCTCGCTGCCGTCCAAGGAGGTGGCGCGCAGGCTGGGCCTGCTGCCGCAGAGCTCGATCGTGCCCGACGGCATCACGGTCGCCGACCTGGTGGGCCGGGGCCGCTACCCGCACCAGCGGATGATGCGCCAGTGGTCCCGCGAGGACAAGGCCGCGGTGGCGGCGGCCATGGAGTCGACGGACGTGACCGAGCTGGCCGACCGCTGCGTGGACGAACTCTCCGGCGGCCAGCGCCAGCGCGTCTGGCTGGCCATGGCGCTGGCCCAGGAGACCCCGATCCTGCTGCTCGACGAGCCGACCACCTTCCTGGACATCGCCCACCAGATCGAGGTGCTCGACCTCTGCGCCGACCTGCACGAGCAGGGCAGGACCCTGGTCGCCGTGCTGCACGACCTGAATCAGGCCTGCCGCTACGCCACCCACCTGATCGTGATGCGCGACGGCCGGATCGTCGCCGAGGGCGACCCCTCCACGATCGTCACGGCCGGCCTGGTAAGGGAGGTCTTCGAGCTACGCTGCGAGATCATCGAGGACCCGCAGAGCGGCACCCCGCTGATCGTCCCCGAGACCCGCCGCCGCGCTCCCGCGCCGCTGGGGCGAGGCTAGGTCAGGAGGGTCAGCCCGTGACCCGCCCCGCGGGCTCGTTCTCGGCGGCCGACACCGTGACGATGTCCTGCCCGCGCGTCTCCGGTCCGAAGGCGAGGGCGATGAGGGTGATGGCGGTCAGCACCGCCAAGTAGACCGCGACGGCCCACCAGTGGCCGGTCCAGGCCAGCAGCGCGGTGGCGATCAGCGGCAGGAAGCCGCCGGCGAGCACCGAGCCGAGCTCGCGGGCGAACGCGAAGCCGGACAGCCGGGTCTTGGTGTCGAAGAGCTCGGCGAAGTAGGCCGCCTGCGGGGCCAGCATGGCCGGGTAGAAGACGCCGAGGCCGACCACGAAACCGATGACGATCAGCACCGGCGACAGGGTCTCCAGCAACATGAAGTACGGCACCAGCCACAGCAGCGAGGCGATCGCCCCACCCGCGTAGACGGGCCTGCGGCCGACCCGGTCCGACAGGATCGCCCACAGGGGGACGGCGACGATCTGTACCGCGGAGGCGATGACGACCGCCAGCAGGGTGAACGAACGGTCGATGCCGAGCTGGTTGACGGCGAAGGCGACACCGAAGACGGGGAAGAGGTAGGCGAAGGAGTTCTCGGCGAACCGGGCGCCGACGACCACCAGGAAGCTGCGGGGGTGCTTGCGCAGCACGGCGAGCACCGGCGTCTTGGTGGCCTGTACGGCTCCCCTGGCCTCGGCCCTCTCCGCCTCCTCGAAGGCGGGCGTCTCGTCGATGCGGCGCCTGATGAGGTAGCCGACCAGCAGCAGCAGTGCGCCCAGCAGGAACGGCACGCGCCAGCCCCACGAGCGGAACGCGTCGTCGGGCAGCAGGAGCATGAGCTGGAAGACACCCGTCGACAGCAGGGTGGCGACGGCGAACCCGGTGGGTGCCCAGGCGCCGGCGGCGCCGCGGCGGGTCTGGTCACCGTGTTCCACGGACAGCACGACCGCGCCCGCGTACTCCCCTCCGGCGGCGAACCCCTGCAGCAGGCGCAGCCCGATCAGCAGGACCGGCGCCCAGAAGCCGATCTGGTCGTACGACGGCAGGAGGCCGATCAGCGTGGTCGCCACGCCCATCAGCGTGATCGTGAGGATCAGCATCCTCTTGCGGCCGGCCCGGTCACCCAGGTTGCCCAGCACGATCCCGCCGATCGGCCGCGCCATGAAACCGACCGCGTAGGTGGCGAACGCCGCCAGCGTGCCGACGAGCGGGTCCCCGTTCGGGAAGAACAGCTCATTGAGGATGAGGGCGGCGGCCGTCCCGTAGATCAGGAAGTCGTACCACTCCAGGGTCGTGCCGACGAGCGCGGCGATCCCGGCTCGTCGTGCCTGCTGCTTGTCGTGCGGTATTGCGGTTGTCGCCATGGCGCCAGTTCCTTCGATCACATGAGGGGTGGTTCTACCTGGGCGGTCGCCGGGTCACGGCGCCACCCTGGATGGGGCCGACCAGCTCGGCGTACTGCCCGAGTAGGCCGGATTCCGTCCCGGGTTCGTGGGACAGAACAGGATTTCCCTGGCGTACCGGATCGGTGTCCACGGTGCGGGCGTCAAGGTCGATCGTGACGCGGTCACCGTCCAGAAGCCCGGCGAGAGGTCCCCCGTCGGCGGCCTCCGGCATGACCTGGCCGACGACCAGACCGTAGTTGAGCCCGGAGAGTTCTCCGTCCGTGACGACGGCGACCTGGCCGCTGAGGCCGGCGCCGTTGAGCGCCGCGACGAAGTTGGCCGCGAAGACCGTGCCGGGGCCGCCGCGCACGCCCATGCCGCGCAGCACGATCACCTGTCCGGGCACGATCTCCCCGTTCCCGAGCCCCGCGATCGCCTCGTCCTCGCCGGCGAAGACCTTGGCCGGGCCCTCGAACCTGCGGCTCGTCGCCGCGCTCACCCCCGCGAGCTTCACGATCGCGCCATCCGGGGCCAGCGAGCCGCGGACGATGAGCAGGCCGGGTTCCGGCTTCACCGGGTCGTTCAGCTCCCGCAACACCTTGCCGTCCGCGGCGCGGGCCTCGGCGGCCAGCTCGCCGACCGTGCGGCCCGAGACGGTGAGCGCGCCGGAGTACAGGCGGGGCAGAAGCGTCCGCATGACGGTCTGCACACCGCCGATCTCATCGAGGTCCCACACCTGGTCGGTGCCGTTGGGGCGGATGGCGGCCAGCTGCACGGCGTCCCGCCCCCTGGCCTCGACCGTCGCGACGACGTCGAGACCCAGATCGGCCTCCGCGGCGATCGCGGACAGATGGCGGACGCAGTTGACGGACCCGCCCAGGGCGAGGGCGACCTCGACGGCGTTCTCGATCGCCTCGGCCGTCAGCACCTTCCTGGCGGTGAGCCCCTCGTGGATCATCTCGACCACCCGGCGCCCGGCCTCCTCGGCCCTGGCCAGCATCCGCTCGGAGTTGGCCCGGGTCGGCGCCGAACCCGGCACGGTCATGCCGAGCGCCTCGGCCAGGCAGTGCATGGTGTTGGCGGTGGCCAGCCCCGCGCAGACACCCGGCCCGGTGATCCCCGCGTCCGCCAGGTCACCCAGCTCGTCGACGCCCATGGTGCCCGCGGCGACCGCGCCCACCGACTCGTAGACGGTGTCGATGTCGACCGAGCAACCCGCGTAGGTCCCGCCGCGCTGGTAGCCGCCGATGACGACCACGGAGGGCAGATCGAGCCTGGCGGCGGCCATCAGGTGCGCCGGCGTGGTCTTGTCACAGGAGGACAGGAAGACGATGCCGTCCAGCACGGCGCCCTCGACCGCGGCCTCCACGTCGTTCACCACGAGGTCGCGGGTGGGCATGAGGTAGCGGCCGTTGCGGCCGGCGGTGGTGATGAAGTCGCTCGGCGCGGTGGTGCGGATCTCGAAGGGCAGCCCACCCGCCTCGCGTACCGCGTCGGCGACCCGGGTGGCCACGTCGTCGAGGTGGATGAAGCACACCGAGAGCTTCGACGACGTGTTGACAATCGCGATCTTCGGCTTCAGCTGGTCCTCCAGGCTGATGCCCATGGCGCTCCACTGCGCCCGCCGCACGGCCCAGCGCGAGGTGCCGGGTGTGAAGTTGCTGCGGAGTACGGTGCCGTCCCCCCTGGCGACATCCGCGGCGCTCGCGGCATCGGCCGCACCGTCGACGTTACTGTCGGCGTTACTGTCGGCGTTGTGGCTCACAGCGCGCTCCCGTTCTGTGTCATCGCGGATCTGACCCTGGCCCCGTCAAGACGGCGGTAGGGGGTGCCCTCGTCGAGGGAGAGGACGGTGGCCACCCCTGCGGCGTGGCCGTACTCGAAGCACTGGGCGGTGACCCTGGCCGAGGCGAGCGCCTCGTGCTGGGCGCTCAGGCAGCGGCCCGCGACGATGACGTTCTCCCCCGCCTCGGGCACGAGTGTGAGGTACGGGACCTCGTAATAGTCGTCGATCAGCCAGTGCAGCTTGGGCCGGTCTCCGTCGTGCAGCTCGATCGGCCACGGGCTGCGGACGATGCCCGAGGAGTCCTTGCGCCCCGTCACGACCGCCTCGTTGCTCAGGGTCTCGACGCCGACGACGCTGCGCGTCTGGCGAACGCCCGCCTCCACGCCGGTGTCGACGACGAAACCGCCCGCGCAGCCCGGCATGGTCTCGATGAGGAAGTCGGCGTACGCCCTGACCTGACGGCGGCCCCCGACCTCCGCCTCGGTGAAGTCGGCGGGGTCGATGACGTTGAGCATGCGCCCGTCGGCCCCGGTGAGCCGGGTGGCGTTGACCATCAGCTCGCCGGGGCGGGGGGTGGTGAAGATCCAGATCTTCTGCCGGGGCAGGTCGGCGCCGAGTGCCCTGGCCTCCTTGATCCGCTCGGTCACCCAGGGCGGGCTGATGGTGTCCTCGCCGTAGCCGTCCAGGAACGCCTCGACGTCGACCCCGCCGAGGCGGAAGAACATGGTGGGGTTCTGGATCCGCCCGTCGTCGCCGAACACGTAGCGGCCGCCCGCACGAGCCACGACCGCGGCGTCCCCGGAGGCGTCGACGGTACGGGCCGCGCGCACGACGCCGACCCCGGCGTTCGAGGAGAGCACGGCGCCCCGGTACTCGTCCCCCTCCATCACCACACCGACGACGGAGGTGTGGAAGAGCACCCGCACCCCGGCGGCCGCCAGCAGGTCGTCGGCCGTCTCCCGCCAGACCAGCGGGTCGTGGGCGCTCGTCCACGTCTTGCCGTACCGCTGGGGACGGGTCAGGCCGCCTCGCTTGGACAGCCCCTGCCGGAAGCGCTCGGTGAAACCCCACACCACCTGCTCCGGTGAGGTGCCGGTCTCCGTCGCCAGGTACATGCCGCAGACGGTTCCGGACATGCCGGCCACCGCGGCGCCGCCCGCGAACCCGTACTTCTCGACGAGCAGCACGCTCTTGCCGGCCTCCGCGGCCACCACGGCCGCGGCCACTCCCGCGGCCCCGCCGCCGACCACGAGCACGTCGACGTCGGCCACGACGGGGTAGTCCGCGTCGGGGGACACCACTGCGGGTAGTCGCCAATGGACCACCGATATATCGGTCATGTATTGACCGTACATCACAAGGCGATACTATTGTCCAGTCCGGAAATCCTCTTGAAACATCGCAGACACGGGGTGACGGGTGTCCCTGCCAAACAAATCCGACCGCGCCTACGACGCGATCGAGAACATGATCACTTTTCAGGAGCTCGTGCCGGGGTCGCTCATATCCGAGTCCATGCTCATGGAGCGCACCGGCCTCGGCAGGACGCCCGTCCGTGAGGCGCTCCAGCGGCTGTCCCGCGAGCGCATGGTGGAGATCCACCCCAACCGAGGGGTGCTCGTCCCGCCCACCTCCATCGAGGCCCAGCTGAAACTCCTGGAGCTGAGGCGCACTCTGGAGGCCCTGGCGGTCAAGCTCGCCACCCACCGCGCCGTCCCCGAGCAGAAACGCCAGATGCAGGAGGTCGTCGAGCACTTCAAAGACTGCGAGCCGGACGTGCGCTCCTTCGCGACGATCCTCAAGCGCACCCACGACCTGATCGTCGCCGCCGCTCACAACGAGTACATCTCGGTGGCCATGGCGCCCCTCCAGGGGCTCTCCCGCAGGTTCTGGTTCGCGCACCTGAAGGATTCCGCCGAGGAACTGCGCACGGCGTCACGGCTGCACGGCGACATCCTCCGCGCCATCTGCCACGGCGACGAGACCGAGGCGGTGAACGCCTCGACCAGGCTCAACGACTATCTGGTCGACTTCGCCTACGCCACCCTGCACCCACCGGCCTGAGCAGCTCCCTCCTGGCTCGGGAGAAGGGCCGGGCGCCGCGGACGACGGCACCCGGCCCGTGGAGCGCGGGGGCCGGGTTCGTCAGCCCTCCAGCGCGACCCGGCGGGCCAGGCCCAGCGGGAGACCGCCGGAACCCGCCAGCGTGTCGTGGAAGGTGCGCAGGTCACCGCGGCCCGCGGCCAGGTAGTCGTCGCGGATGCGGTCGATCTCCAGTGCCCCCGTCAGATAGGAGGGCGCCTGGGTGGGCCACGCGCAGTAGCGGTTGACCTCCCCCCTGGCCGTGCCGGGGGTGAGCGAGGACCTCGTGGTCATGAACTCCTCGGCCTGCTCGATCGTCATGTCACCGCAGTGCAGCGAGGTGTCCACGACGATGCGGGCCGCCCGGAAGAGCCGGAAGTCCAGGTGGGCGAGCTCCTGGGCCGGAGTGGTGAAGTAGCCCTGCTCGTGCATGAGCTTCTCGACGTACAGGCCCCAGCCCTCGGCGAAGTACGGGGTGCGGAACAGCCTGCGGGCCCGGCGTGGGTTGCCCGCCATCCAGGACAGGTGCCAGTGGTGACCGGGGTACGCCTCGTGGACGGCGATGGAGGGCATCTGCGCCCTGGCGTTGGTGCGCAGCCGCTGGCGGACCTGCTCCTCGGTGAAGGAGGACGGGGTGAAGGGCACGAAGAAGTGCCCGATCCTGGAGGTCGACAGGGGCGGCGGCGGCAGGTAGGAGGCGACCGCGAGAATGGGCCGCTGAAACTCGGGCGACGGGACGACCAGGCACTCCTCGCCCTCGGCGAAGGTCACCAGGCCGCGCTCGCGGACGAACCTCCTGGCCCGCTCCGTCTCGGCCTCGTACTCGGCCCGCATGTCCTCCAGCGTCGGCGCATGGTCGTCCTGAAGCCCGGTGATGACCGCGTGCCAGTCGCCCGAGCCACCGTCCAGCCGGGCGGCGACCTCGCGCATCCGCGCGTCCAGCTCGTCGTAGGCGGCCTGTCCCCGCCTGAGCAGCTCGTCGGCGCCGTAGCCGAGCATCTCCCGCTCGCGCAGCAGCGTGGAGTAGAGCTCCTCCCCCATCCGCCAAGTGCCCTCCGCCCGGAACCCTTCGAGGAACTCCACCAGCTCGTCGAAGGCCGTCGCCGCGGGCTCGGCCGCCGCGGCCAGCCGGGCCCGCAGCGCCTCGTCGGACACCTGGCCGGGGACCGTCCCGGTGAGGAAGCGGCGAGCGGTCCGCGCCTGGCCCAGCCCCCGCTCGACCAGCAGCGGGGCCGCCAGCGCGGGGTCGAGGTTGGCCCGGCAGGCGGCGAGGACGTCCGGCACCTCGGCCAGCCGCGCGACGGCCGCGTCCACCAGCTCGGCCTCACCGGAGAGCCGCTGCAGGAACGGGCTGAACATCGAGGAGAAGATCGGGCCCACGTAGGCGGCCGGGTCACGCCTCCAGAGCGGCCACGACTCGTACGCGATCCCGCCGCGCAGCGTGGACATGACGAGTTCCCGGTCGATCTCGTCCTCGAAGTCCCCGGCATCCTGGGCCCCCTGGAGTCGTTCCAGCCGGCGGCGCGACTCCCGCTCCCTGGCCAGGATGCCGGCCTCGGTGAAGTCACCGAGGGTCCTGTCGTACCCCGGCGCGCCCGCGAGGGCGGCATAGATGGGATTCTCCGCCAGGTACCAGTCGAGAAATTCGCTTACCAGCTGGGGGGACGTCATACCGCGAGATCCTACTTCGCAGGCGATTTCACCACCGATGTGGTCACCGGCCGACTTTCGCCCCCTCCGAGTCCGCGGACAAGCAGGCGCGGCTCCGCCGTTCCCATAAACTTCATGACGTGGGTGACCCGAAGTTCGAGATCCAGATGCTCCACGACCGCGTCATGGTCAAGGTCGAGCAGGAGTCAGAGGAACGGCGCAGCACGGCTGGCATCGTCATCCCGGCGACGGTGAAGATGGCCAACCGCCTCGTCTGGGGTGAGGTCTGCGGCGCGGGCCAGAACGTCCGGGCGGTCAAGGTCGGCGACAAGGTCCTGTTCAACCCCGAGGACCAGTACGAGGTCGAGGTCCACGGCCAGATCTATCTGGTCATGCGCGAGCGCGACCTGCACGCCATCGCCACCCCGCAGACCGACAACGGCACCGGCCTCTACCTCTGAGCTCCATTGAGCTCCACGGGGGGACGTCACCACCGCCCGGTCTCCGCTGCGCCACCCCGAAGGCCCATGAGACGTCCCTACCGCGCGGATCGCCTCCTGGCGCAGGACGCCCGATCACCGGCCCGCCCTCGGGCCGTGCCGGTCATTTCCGGGTGTATCCGAGGTAGAGCTTGTTGTTCCAATCCTCGGCGGAGAAGGCGGCCAGCACCCGCGTGGTCTTGCCCTTGAGGGTCGACAGGACCACCTGGTAGTGGTTCCCGGAGGGGATGACCGCGATGAAGTGCTTCTCGTCCCACCATCCCCACAGGGCCTTCGGCCGGATGCCGGGCACCTTGGCCGCGAGCCTGCCCGAGGTGCGATCCCAGACACAGACGTGCTCGGTGTAGCTGGACGGGCACCAGGTCATCAGGCCCTTGCCCGAGGGGGTGAAGGCGTCCTCACCACCGGCGGGCCTGCCGGTCTTGGCCAGGGTGCGGCGGATCGTGCCGTCCTGCCCGTAGAAGCGGGCACCGCCCTGGTACTCGGCCACCACCTCGGTGCCGTCGGAGCTCCAGCGGAACCGCGCGGCCTTGTCGACATCGGCCACGGTCACCGTCTTGGCGCTCTTCGCGGACACGTCGACGACCACGAACCCGGAGGTCACCCACGCCGAGCCGCTCTTTCGCTCGGTGGTCAGCACCGCCTTGCCGCCGTCGCGGCTCCAGTGCACGTAGTGCGCGACGAGCGGCTTCCGCACCGTACGGATCCTGGTGCCCTTGGAGGTCGCCAGGTCGAGCAGGACGACCGAGTCGTAGCCGCTCTTGTAGGAGGTGGGCACCGCCAGCGCGCTGCCCCCCTTCGGCGCGACCGTGATCTCCTGGTAGGCGGCCTGCCGGGTGAACCCGTCACCCCTGCGCAGGTAGGTCATCTTTCCGGAGGAGTACGAGGTCACCCTGAGCGGGTCCGTGGCGTCCTCCCGTACGGTGACCCTGGTGCCGGGCAGCACGGTATCGATGGGCGCGGCCGCGGCGTGCGCGGGGAGCGGCACGATCGCCGAGGCCAGAACGACAAGGCAGCCGAGGAACCGGTAAATCCCAGGAGTCACGGACACGCCGGAATCCTAAGCCGGAAAGCTCTCAAGATCCCGATCTAGACCGAATCGGTTAGAACAGGTGTAAGAGAGGCCGGCGGTGGTGAAGGGTCGTCCTCCCCTCGGGCCATGCCGCGTCATGCCCCCTCACCCGACGCGGCCCCGCACCTCAGGCACTCCCTGACCACGGGGAGGCGATGGCGCCGGTGTTCGTAGAACCGGTGACCGAGCGCCGCCGCGACGAGCACCCCGCCGAGCAGCAGGAGCATGAACGGCCCGTACTTCTCATGTCCGATCAGGCCCATGACGAGATGGGCTATACCGGCGGCGACGATGATCGCGCCGACGTTGAGCAGTTCCCTGTTGAGCGTCCACCCCGAGGCGGATCGTTCCCGTTCCGTCTCACTCATGCCCCCAGATTCACTACGGTCAGTTACAGGCCCCGACGGATTCCGTCACCGCGATGTAAAACACGGAGCGGCGATGTAAAACGCGGAGCATCTTCTCGTGGCGGCAAACGTTGTGATCCATCGGGAAACAGGACTTCCCCGCCCGCCCAAAGAGCCGACGGCCGGGAGGCCGGCTCCGTCAGCCGCCGAGCCGGCGGAACCTGTGCGCCGACAACGGCAGGAAGACGGCGATCAGCAGCAGCGGCCAGAGGACCGCCATGAGGGTGGCGTTCTGCACGATCCACGACTCTCCCGCCCAGCCGGGGTTGTCGAAGAGCCTCCTGGTGGCCGTGGCGGTGGCCGAGATCGGGTTCCACTGCGCGATCGCACCGAGCCAGCCGGGCATGGTGGCGGGATCGACGAACACACTGGACAGGAAGCCGACCGGCCAGACCAGGATCTGCACCGACGTCACCACCTCCGGCCCTCCCGATACGAGGCCGATGTAGATCCCCACCCAGAGCAGGGCGAAGCGCAGCAGCAGGAGCAGGCCCACCGCGGCCAGCGCCTCGGGCAGGCCGCCCTCGGCACGCCAGCCGAGCAGCAGCCCGGCCCCGATCATGACGGCCAGCCCGACCACCGAGTTGAGCATGTCGGCGATCCCGCGGCCCATGACGACCGCCGAGGCGCTCATCGGCATCGAGCGGAACCTGTCGGTCACCCCCTTGGCCGCGTCGGTGGTGACCGCCATCATCGTGCTCTCCAGGCCGAAGAGCATGGTCATCGCGAACATGCCGGGGATCAGGAAGTCGAAGTAGCCGCCCCCGCCGGGGACGCCGATGGCGCCGCCGAACAGGCCGCCGAACATCAGCACCATCATGACCGGGAAGAGCCATCCGACGGCGACCGTTCCCGGGCGGCGGGCCCAGTGGCCCAGGTCGCGCAGGGTGATGGTCCAGGAGTCGGCCAGCGCCCAGCCGAACCTGGAGAGCGGGGAGGGGGTGGGCAGGGTCGAGGTCGTCGTACTCACGCGGATGCCTCCGTGTCGGGGGTTGGGATCGTCGTACTCACCGGGGCGCCCCTGTCGGAGACGGTGACCGCCCGCACCAGGGCGCACGGCGGCGATGTCCATGCCGGAGGTGCCCATACGGACCCCCGGCCGGAGAGCCCGGTCGCGGCGTTCACGCGGACGCCCCGGTACGGGCGGCCGTGTTCTCGGCACCGCCCGTCAGGTGCAGGAAGACCTCGTCGAGCGTGGGGCGGCGCAGTGTGACGTCGACCGGCTCGATCCCGGCGTCGCCGAGCGCGGTGGCCATGGTGACGAGCGCCCGGGTGCGCTCGGCGACCGGGATGCTGACCCGGCGCGACTCGGCGTCCACCAGGATCCCGCCGGAGGCGACCCGCGCCGCGAGCGCCTCCGCCCTGGCCACGTCCGCCGGATCGGCGAGGACGAGATCGAGCCAGTCGCCGCCGATGGCCGACTTCAGCTCCTCGGGAGTGCCCTCGGTGACGACCCGGCCCGCCCCGAGCATGGTGATCCGGTCGGCCAGCCGGTCCGCCTCCTCCAGATACTGGGTGGTGAGCAGCACGGTCGTGCCGGAGCCGACCAGGTCGCGGATGGCCGACCACACCTCCTGGCGGGCGGCCGGGTCGAGGCCGGTGGTGGGCTCGTCCACGAAGAGCACCCGGGGTGCGACGATGAGGCTCGCCGCCAGGTCGAGCCGCCTGCGCATGCCGCCGGAGTACTCGCCGACCGGCTTGGCCCCGGCGTCCGCCAGCGAGAAGCGCTCCAGCAGCTCGCCGGCCCGCCTCCGCGCCCCGGCCGCCGACAGGTGGTTCAGCCTGCCGAACATCACCAGGTTCTGCCGCCCGCTGAGGATCTCGTCGACCGCCGCGTACTGGCCGACCAGCCCGATCCGCTCGCGTACCTGCCGCGCCTGCGTGCGGACGTCGAACCCCGCGACGCTCGCCCGGCCCGAGTCCGGGCGCAGCAGCGTGGCCAGGATCCTGATCGCCGTGGTCTTGCCCGCGCCGTTGGGCCCGAGCAGGCCGCAGACCGTGCCGGCCGCCACCTCCAGGTCGAACCCGTTGAGACCCGTCCCCTCGGCGGCACCCGCGTAGTTCTTGCGCACGTCGTGCGCGGCGATCGCGAACTCCGTCGCTCTCACAGCCACCTGCCTCACCCCTGTTTCGCCTGTCTTCCCACCCGGCGCCGTCGCGCCTCCGTGGCGTAGACCGTACCGTACACCGTACGACTCAGCTACGGTGGCCCCAACGACGAAAATCTGGAGACTGTTCTGGTGAGTGCGAAGAAAGCTTCCGACGCCGACCCGGCACGCAGCCTGGCGCTCCTGTGGGGCTCGCACAGCAGGCCAGGGCGCTCCGGGCTGACCGTGCGCTCGATCGTCCTGGCGGCCATCGAGCTGGCCAACGCCGAGGGGCTCGAAGCGGTCTCGATGCGCCAGGTCGCCGAGCGGCTGGGGGTCGGGACCATGTCCCTCTACACCCACGTCCCCGGCAAGGGCGAGCTGACCGACCTCATGGTCGACACCGCGTACGGGGAGCTGTACGCCGACGTGGACGCCCCGTCCCGGCAGACAGGCGGCTGGCGGGGCGCGATGGAGTTCGTCGCCGCCCGCAACTGGGATCTTTACCGGCGCAACCCGTGGCTGCTGCAGGTCATCGACGCCCGCTCCACGCTGGGGCCGAACGCGTCGCTCAAGTACGAGGCCGAGCTACGCCCGCTGGACGGCGTCGGCCTGACGGACGTCGAGATGGACTCCGTGCTGGCCCTGGTCCTCAGCCACGTGCAGAGCACCGCCAGGGCCGCGGCCAACCAGGCACGGGTCCAGCAGGAGAGCGGGATGACCGACGTCGAGTGGTGGCTGTCCAACGCCCCGCTGCTCGACAAGATCATGGACGACACCCGCTTCCCGGTCGCCTCCCGCGTCGGCCAGGCCGCGGGCCAGGCCCATCATGCGATCTCCGACCCCGCACACGCCCTGGCCTTCGGCCTGGACCGCATCCTGGACGGCGTCGCCGACCTGATCGCGAGCCGGAACCCGGCGGACGGGAGACAGGACCGCTGATCGGGAAGCCGGGTCAGCCCGCGGCCGGGGTGAGACCGGCGGCGCGGGCGCGGAGGACGACTTCCGGCTCGAAACGGTCACCGGAGGTGCCGAGCCTGGTCGTCGAGGAGTCCGACGGCCTGGCGGAGGCGGTGGCGGACGGTCCGCGGGCGGATACACCGGATCTCGTGGCGCCGGCGAGTGACCGCGATGCGTTGACCGAGAGGATCGGCAGGCGCATGGTCACGCTGTGACGGACGCGCGGGAGTGAGACGGCCCTGGTGAATCAGGTGGGCTCCTCCGCCGGTACGGCCGCGGCGGTTTCGGGCTCCTGCGCCGGTACGGCTGCGGCGGCTTCGAGCTCCCGGGGCGGGTCGCTGAGCTGTTCGCGCAGGTAGTTCCAGACCACGGCGATCAGGGCGGCGACCGGTACGGCGAGCAGGCTGCCCACGATGCCGGCCAGGCTGCCGCCCAGCGTCACCGCGAGCAGGACCACCGCCGCGTGCAGGCCCAGGCCGTGGCTCTGCACCATCGGCTGGAGCACGTTGCCCTCCAGCTGCTGGACCGCGACGATGATGGCCAGCACGATCAGCGCGTCCGTCGGGCCGTTCGACACCAGCGTGATGAGCACGGCGACGAGGCCGGCGAACAGGGCGCCGACGATGGGGATGAACGCCGTCACGAAGGTCAGGACCGCCAGTGGGAGCACCAGCGGCACGCCCACGATCCACAGGCCGAGGCCGATGAAGACGGCATCGAGCAGGCCGACGAACGCCTGGGAGCGGACGAACGCGCCGAGGGTGTCCCAGCCGCGTTCGGCCACGGCCGGCACGTCCACGGCGAGGCGGCCGGGGAGCTGACGGGTCAGCCACGGCAGGAAGCGCGGGCCGTCCTTGAGGAAGAAGAACATCAGGAAGAGCGCGAGGACGGTGGTGACCAGACCGTTGACGACGGTGCCCACCCCGGTCACGGTGGCGGTGACGATGCCGCCGACGCTGTCCTGGATACGGGCGATCGCGGTGTCGAGCACGCTGGTGACCTGGTCGTTGCCGATGTTCAGCGGCGGCCCGGCGGCCCATTCGCGCACCTGCTTGATGCCGTTGACCACGCCGGTGGCCAGCTCTCCGGACTGTGACACGACGGGCACGACGATCAGGACCACGATGCCCGCGGCGACCAGGAGGAACAGCAGGGTCACGGCCGACGCGGCCAGAGCGGGAGGCCAGCCGTACCGGCGCAGGAGACGGGTTACCGGCCAGGTCAGCGTGGTGAGCAGCAGCGCGACCATGAGCGGCCAGACCACGGACCACATTTGGCCCACGACCCACAGGGTCACCGCGCTCATCAGCAGGACCAGCAGCATCTCCGCGGAGATGCGCGCCGAGGAGCGCAGCGCGGCCCGGGTCTTCGTGGCACTCAGCGTGGCAGGCATGTGATCACCTTATGCATCCTCATGATCGGGCCCGCGTCGACGCGCAGGATTCGGGCTAATTCATGTTGGTTTGGCGCTGTGCTGCCCTGTTGAAGCGGCGCCCTGCTTCATAGTAAAAGGAGTTATATGTCCGTTTCTCACGGAAGTCCGGCAGAGGGGGCATCCACGCCGTCATTCTCCGGGATCTCAGGCCACGGACGCGACCGCGCCGACATCACACCCTCCTCATCCCAGGCACCCTGCGGCTGAGAACGATCATCGTAAGGAGAGACGTCGAATCGGGCGGCGAAGTCCTGAAGGACGGGGCATCCGCCCCGGGTGCCGGGTGAGTGTGAAGCCGGGTCAGCCCGACGCGGGGGTGAGACCGGCGGCGCGGGCGCGGAGGACCACCTCCAGTTCGAAGCGGTCGCCGGAGGTGCCGAGCTGGTCGGCGAAGAGTTCGGTGGCCTGGCGGAGGCGGTAGCGGACGGTCTGCGGGTGGATGTGCAGCCTGGCCGCGACCTCGGTGGCGTTGCCGCTCTGCAACCAGGCCAGCAGGGTCTCGGCCAGCCGGTCGCGCTGGGCGGGGCGCAGGGCGAACAGGGGTTCCAGCCGCGCCCGGCCCATGATCTGGATCAGCGACTCGTCCTGGAAGATCATCAGGGTGGCGAGGTGGTCGGACACCCGGATGATCCGGCGGCCGTCCAGCACCCCGCGCCTGGCCAGGGCCAGCGCGTCCCTGGCGAGCCTGAGCGAGAGACCGGCCTCCCCCACCGCGACCGCGGGGCCGATGGCCACGGTCCAGTCGGCCGCCATGGCGTTCAGCAGGCCGTGCCGCCCCGGGCCTTCGGGGTCGGGCACGACCATGCAGGGGTCGGAGCGGTCGAGGTCGACGAGCACGTCGGGCGGGAGACCCGGCCTGGGCAGATCGCCCTGGGCGCGGGCGGCCAGGGCGACGCAGGCCAGGGTGCGCGGCATGGTCCAGCGCACCGACCTGGCCAGATCGGCCACCGCGCGGGAGTCGGCGGCCGGGTGGGCGACGAGCAGGTCGAGCAGCCTGCGGCGCCGAAGTTCGAGCTCGCCCGCCACCCGGACCTGGGCCTCGGAGTAGCCGTCGGCCGCCGCGGCGGCGATCTCGTCGAGGTAGACCAGGATCGCCTCCCCGATGTCGCACATGCGCTGCCGGGACAGGTCGAGCCGCTCGGACTCCTCGGCCAGCCGTCGCCACGCCACCCTGGCGCAGATCCGCAGCGCGGACTGGAGCGAGTCGAGGGGGCGCCCCTCCGCGGCCTCCCCGCTGCCGACGGCGCGGAAGACCTCCAGCAGCCGGGACCGGCTCGCCCCCCGGTCACCGACCCGGTTCACGAATCCGGCGAGTGCCTCCTCGACGGCGTGCCTGACGATACGGGCGTAGGCGCCGCTCTGCCGGGAGTACTCCGGCACGCTGGCCCGGATCTCGCCGATCATCTCCTCGGCCAGGACGTCCAGATAGGGGCGGAGGGCCTCGGCGAACTCCCGGGGGATGTCCGCCTGCGGCTGTTCGACGACACGGGCAAGGCTCACGGGGGCTCCTCCTGGTCTCGGACGCTACTCCGATGTCAGGAAACCGTCTTCTGACCGGAGCGCACATTTTCCCCGGCGCCCCCACTCACCCCCGTAACAAGAAATCACCCCCCGCGACCCTCCGCCGTGAGGTCGCCCCCGAATCCTCCCAGCACCCGGCCACACCCCCTCGAACCAAACCGACGAGCCGCCCCAAGAACCGCCTTAGGGACGTGTTCCGTGCTCTCTGCCTTGAGGGACCACCCGTGAGGCCGCGCCGGCGACTGGACTGAGGAGAGAGGGGTCGCGAGGAACGAGCGCCCCCTCTCGACGAGGGAAGGAGCCGGATAAGAGCGGCCTCACCGCGACGCGTCAGCGTCGCAGTGAGTACAGAGCCGGATCCCAGCGGCCTCACCGCGACGCGCAGCGTCGCAATCAGTACAGCGTCGCAGTCAATACCGGTTAGAAGTAGCCGGTGCCCGTGATGGCGGCCGTCGTGTCACCCATGTTCTTCACCCGGTAGCGGATGCACTGGGCGGGCTGGGGGGCGCTGGCGGCGACGTACGCGGCGTGGTCGTTGGCGGCGATCGGCACCGACCCGATGTACCGGCCGCGGCAGTTGCCGACCTTGACCTTGACAGGCACGCTGTTGTTGTCCAGCTTGACCAGCACGTTTCCGTTGTACTGGCGCCCGGGGACGAGCTCGGGCGTGAGGAACACCTCCTCGCCTGGCTGCACCCTCGCGGACAGGTTGACATCATCGGCGTGGGCGGGGGTGCCGGTCAGGGCGACGGCTCCGGCGGCCGCCAGGACCAACATCGAGGACAGGGCGCGCATCGAACGTCACTCTCCTTATTCGTCTCTGCCGATCCGTCCCTGCGGATCGGACGTGGAGACACTACGGAGAGTCACATCCAGGGATGATAACGAGGTGACCGAGTCCGGGTAAAACTCCTGGGAGTACGGTTCTGCCTCCCGTACGTACCGCGTCATTGCCACTCAGAGCGGCAGCCCTTGCCGTCACCGAAGAGGGCGCCGCCTCGCGTTGGAGGCGGGCTATCGGGTGAGCAGCTTCTGGGCCTCGACGATCAGGTCGAGGTTGAGGCTGAGCTTGAGGCCGTAGTAGACGATGGCGGTGGCGGTCACCGCGGCGACGAGGACGACCAGGATCTTGACGCTCCAGCCCTGGCGGCCCAGCCAGGCCGTCCAGGCCGACAGGGTCCGCTTGCCGAACTCCAGCAGCCGGTGTGCCCAGTGGAACTCGGTGGCCAGCACCGCCAGCCCCGCGAAGACGACCAGCCAGCCGGGGCCGGGGAAGGGCACCATGATGAGACCGCCGATGACCAGCACCGCGCCGATGGTACCGATGACGATCTTCAGGGTGAGACGTCCGGTGCGAGTGGACCTGATCCCGTCGAGCCAGCCGTGGATACCGGACCGCTCGGCGGCCTCATCCTTCAGCACGTCGGCGTCACCGGTCTCGCTCCGCCTGTCAACGATCTCGTTCGGAGCGTCGGTGGCGCCGGTTTCCGACGGGCGCCCCGTCTCGTCCTGAGGGCTGCACACCCCGTCTGAGACCGCCATACTCTCCCCCGGACAATCGGTTTCCTTCACAATAGGGTCTGCCGAGCGGCCCGGCCGCCGTTGACGCCTTACATCATCCTTAAGGCTGAGGCCATGGGGTTCTCCAGGCGGAGGCCGCGAGACCCCGCCTGCGGCTCGGCCGCGATACCCGGCCCCCCTCGTTCAGCCGGATATACCCGCGAACAACGTATAGGACGACAGGTAGCACTTACGCCGTGAATCGCCCACCGGAGCGGCGGAAGCGGGACGGCCCCGCCCGTGCCCGTTCGGGGCGTGGGCGGGGCCGTACGGACTCCCGGTGCCCCGTGGTTCTTCACGGGGCACCGGAAGCGCCGGTGCGTCCGACAGCCTGGACCCCCCGGCCTCGGCGACGGGTCGCACCGGCAGGTCTCCCTTACCGGTCGCCCCTCCGGGGTGACCAGGCCGTCAGGAAAGCACCGTTCGGGGGCGCGGAAAGCGCCGTCAGGGGGCGGTGCAGGTGACGTTGGAGGGAACGCCGTTGGTACCGGTCCAGGAGGCGCCGAAGCCGAACGACGTGGAGGCTCCGGCGGCCAGGACGCCGTTCCAGCTCGCGTTCTTCACGGTGACGTCGGCGCCGGTCTGGGTGTGCACGCCGCTCCAGAGCTGGGTGATCGTCTGACCGTTCGGGAACGACCACTTGACGGTCCAGCCGGTGGTCGCCGAGGTGCCGGTGTTCTTTACGGTCACCTCGCCCTGGAAGCCGCCGGGCCAGGAGTTGGACACCGTGTAGGTCGCGGTGCAGCCGCCGCCGACCGGCCCGGTGAGGGTCCTGAAGGTCACCGGGTCGGAGGCGGTGGAACTGTTCCCCGCGGCGTCCCGGGCGATCACGTAGAAGGTGTACGAGGTGTCGGAGGTCAGCCCGGTCAGCGCGAACGACGCCGAGACCGACGAACCCACCTTGACATCCGTCGCCCCCGCCTCACGGTAGACGTCATAACCGCTCACCCCGACGGCGTCCGTCGAAGCCGTCCAGGACAGCGTCGCACCCGAGGAGGTGATCGCCGAGGCGACCGGAGTACCCGGCTTGGTCGGCGGAACGGTGTCGACCGGCGGGACGACCCCGCCGTTGTCGGCGTACAGGATGCCGCGGCCGTTGGTGCCGAGGTAGACGCGGCCGTAGACGCGCGGGTCGCCGGTGATCGCCTCGCCCGCGTTGCCGTACTGGTGCTGGTCGTCGTTGATCCTGACCCAGCTCGCGCCGGCGTCGTCGGAGCGGAACACGCCGTTGACGCCGCCGACCGTGGCGACCGCGTACAGCGCCTGGTAGCCGGAGGCGGTGGCGGACTTGCCGAAGCCGATGTTGACGGCGCTCGTGACATTGGAGAGCTTGGTGAACGACGTGCCGCCGTTGGTGGAGTGCCAGATGCCCGAGCTGGTCGTCGACCCCCCGGCCAGCCAGATGTCGCCCTCGCGGCCGGGTACCGCCTTGAACTTGACGTTGCCCTCGGTGGGCAGCCCGGTCGCGGCGGTGGCCGCGAAGGAGGCGCCGCCGTTGGTGCTGGCGTAGAACTTTCCGGCGCTGAAGCCGTAGAACCTGTTGGAGTTCACCCGGTCGGACTCGACCACGGCATTGGTCGGGAGCCCGGTGGAGGCGGTCCACGAGTTGCCGTAGCCGACCGAGTAGTGCACGCCCACGTCCTTGGGCGCCCAGACGAACCTGGACCCGTTGGCCGCGGCCGCGATCGTGCCGCCCTCGTTGATCCCGCTCGGCTCGGTGCCCTGGAACCAGTTGGCGCCGCCGTCGGTGGAGAACGCGGCGTGGCTGTCGTTCGGCCGGTCGGAGTCGGTGAAGTTGCCCGCGCGAACCATGATCGACGGGTTGGTCTCGGCGTAGTCGAGGCTGGTCGTCGAGGTGAAGTTGGGCGAGGTGAACATCATGGGCGGTACGGCGTCGAGGTTGGTGTGGCGGAAGCCGCCGATGTCGCCGAGACCGCTGACCAGCGGAGCTCCCGAGGGCGGGCTGATCAGGTCGAGGACCGCGGTCTCCTCAAGTCCCTTCACCATCGGCTTGATGGTGAACTGGCCGCCGGTGTCCCACTTCTTCAGGTCCTCGGTGCCGTAGAGCGTGGCGCCGGTTCCGTACATCATGCGGTTGCCGTCGAACGGGTCGATCTCCAGCGATTCGGTCATCCAGCCGAGCTTGGGCGTCGTCTCCGGCGGCTGCGGGTTGGCCCCGAAGGTGAGCCACGGCGAGGAGGAGACGTCCATCGTGTAGCGGAAGCTACGGTTCGGGTAGGAGGTGAAGTCCCAGACCCGGGTCCAGGTCGCCCCGGAGTCGGTGGAGCGGAAGAAGATGACGTCCGGCCACCAGGAGATCTGGGTGGCGACCATGATCGTGCCGGGGTTCTGCCGGTCGATGGTGAGGCCGCTGTAGCCGAAGTAGTCGTCGGCCGAACTGGAGGGGACCGGGCTGATCTGGGTCCAGGCACCGGTGGTCGTGTTGAGCTTCCACACGTCACCCTTGGCGCCGTCGTACGGGCCGCCGGTGTCGCTGGTGGCGATGTAGAGCGTGTGGTTGACGTGGTCGAGCACGCCCTTGTGCGCGATGTAGCCGGTGGGCTGGCCGGCCACCCTGGTCCAGGTGGTCCCGCCGTCGGCGGAGCTGTAGACGGTGTTCGCCTTGTCCGCGACGCCGACGTAGATCTTCTGCGTGGTGTTGCCCGCGGTCGCCGAGGACGGGTCGAAGGTCACCCAGACCACGCCGGGACGGTGGCTGAGGTAGCCGTTGGGGTCGGAGGGATCGGCGGCGTAGTTGCCCGCGTTGGGGAAGGAGGCGACCTTGGCCCAGGTCACGCCCTTGTCCGTGCTGCGCCACAGGCCGTTGCCGTCGGGCGCGCCGAGGTAGACGATGCTGTTCCTGTTGGGGTCGACGGCCAGCCGCTCACCCATGCCCCGGCCGGGCATGTTGCCGCCGAGCTTGAACGGCAGCGCCGTGGCCTGCCAGGTCGCCCCCTTGTCGGCGGAGCGCAGGATGGCGCCGTTGTTGGGATCCCAGCTGTTGGTGTACATCCCGGCGGCGACGTAGACCCGGTTGGTCTCCACCGGGTCGGTGGCCAGGCTGACCACGCCGTTGTAGCCCCACTTGTCCCAGCCCACCCAGTCGAGCAGCGGAGTCCAGGTCTTGCTCGCCTGCTCCCAGCGGTAGGCGCCGCCGATGTCGGTGCGGGCGTAGATCAGGTTCTTCTCCTTCTGGTTGAACACGATCCCCGGCACGAACCCGCCACCGTCGATCCTGACGTTCTTCCAGGTGTACGTCTCGGCGGCGGCAGCGGCGGCAGCGGTCCCGGACGCGGACGCCGGAGCGACCCCGCCCGCGACGGCCACACCGACCGACGCGCACGCCACCGCCGCGGCGGTGAGCATGCTGAACAGCCTTCTTCGCATGTACGGCTTCCCTTCGCAATGCAACGGACAAACCGCCATGCACGATCAGGTGACGGGACCCTGACCTTCGACCGCCCATGATGCGCGTGCATGAACGCCCAGAGGTTCACATGCCGGACCCCGCGCCGTCAATAGTTTGAACAGACAACTAACAAACCGGTGCCCGACCGCAGCGTGCCGCGCGGGGAGGGCGCGGCGTACGCGGGCGTCCCGCACGTGGCGCCTTCCGGGACCTACTCCGGATCACAGTCGATGGCGCACTCCCGGCGGGAAGCGATCATCAGCCGCGAACCCGGCCCTCTCGCCGCGGCCACGTCGTCGGGGTTGGCCAGCGCACAGCGGTCCAGCGAGAGGCAGCCGCAGGCTATGCACTCGGTCAGCCCGTGCCGGAGACGTTCGAGCTGCCTGATGCGGTCGTCGAGCTCGTCCTGCCATATCCCCGAGAGCCTCGCCCAGTCCTCCCTGGTGGGGGTCCGCTCGTCGGGGAGCGCGGACAGCGCCTCCTGGATCGTCCGAAGCGGGATCCCGACCCGCTGGGAGACCCGGATGAAGGCGATTCTGCGCAGCGTGTCACGGGAGAAGCGGCGCTGGTTGCCCGCGGTGCGGCGGCTGCGGATCAGGCCCTTGGACTCGTAGAAGTGCAGGGCCGAGACGGCGACCCCGCTGCGCGAGGAGAGCTGGCCGACGGTTATCTCCGGATTGTTGGGCATGCGGCAGT
The DNA here is from genome assembly GCF_040607515.1 of Streptosporangium sp. NPDC005286. Classification (NCBI taxonomy): domain Bacteria; kingdom Bacillati; phylum Actinomycetota; class Actinomycetes; order Streptosporangiales; family Streptosporangiaceae; genus Streptosporangium; species Streptosporangium sp. NPDC005286. The sequence goes on from NZ_JBEXGU010000044.1 coordinate 56,659, forward strand.
CTACCTTGACCTCAACTTACATTGAGGTTGTCGGGTGGCGCGCCGTTCACGGGAGCTCACCCGGCCCGGAGCCTCGAGGTGTCTCCCCCTCGGCCGCAGAGGGATGTTCGGGTAAGAATAGGCCGCATGACGAGAACATTGGTGCTGGGTGGCGGAGGCGTGGCGGGCATCGCCTGGGAGGCGGGGATCGTCACGGGTCTTCGCAAGGCGGGACTGGAGCTGGGAGCGGCCGACCTGGTGGTCGGCACCTCGGCCGGCTCGGTGGTCGGGACGCTGATCGCCACCGAGGTCGACCTGGAGAGCTCGGTCGGCGTCCAGGCCGACACCGAGACCGCGACTGTCTCCGCAGTGGACATGGAGGCGGTCATGGCCGCCTTCGGCGTGCTGTACGACCCGTCCCTGGAACCGCGGGAGGCCCGGCGCAGGGTCGGCGAGCTGGCCCTGGCCGTGCGGGACACCGGCGCCAGGATCGAGACGATCGGCGACCGGCTGCCCGTCAAGGAGTGGCCGGAGCGCCGCCTGCTGATCACCGCGGTCGACGCGGCGACCGGCGAGTTCGTGGTCTGGGAACGCGACTCGGGGGCGCCGCTGGTGTCGGCGGTCGCCTCCAGCTGCGCGGTCCCCTGCGTGTTCCCGCCGGTGGAGATCGGCGGGCGCCGCTACATGGACGGCGGGGTGCGCTCGGCGACCAACGCCGACCTGGCGGCGGGCAGTTCGGCCGTGGTCATCCTGGAACCGCTGGCGCACGTCTCACCGAGGGCGCGCTTCGAGGCCGAGCTGGCCGAACTGGGGGACGCGGCGGTCGCGCACATCGTCCCCGACGAGGCCTCGGTCGCCGTGTTCGGCGCCAACGTCCTCGACCCGGCCCTGTGGCGCCCCGCCTTCCAGGCCGGCCTCGCCCAGGCTCCCGCCGCCGCGGAGAGCGTGGCCAGGGCCTGGCAGGACTGAGAACGACGTGGGCGCGGGCGGGGCGGCGCCGCTCTGGGTGGTGAGCGGGCCCCCGGGAGCGGGGAAGTCGACGGTCGCGGCGGCGCTGCTGGCGCTGCTCGACCCACCTCCCGCACTGCTCGACAAGGACACCGTCTACGGCGGCTTCGTCGCCGCCACCCTCCGCGCCCACGGCCGCGACGACGGGGAACGCGAAGGCCCCTGGTATGACGAACACATCAAGCGGTACGAGTACGACGGGCTGACCGAGGTCGCCCGGCAGATCCGCTCGCACGGCTGCCCGGTGATGCTGGAAGGCCCCTTCACCACCCAGGTACACGACGCGGCGGTGTGGGAGCGCTGGGTCGGGCGGCTGGGCGGGCCGCCCGTACACCTCCTCTGGGTCCGCTCGGACGGCGCGGCGCTGCGCTCCCGGCTGGAGGCCAGAGGGCTCGCCAGGGACGCGGGCAAGCTCGGCCGCTTCGCGGACTACCTGCGGGCCATCAGGGTGGACGAACCACCCGTCGTGCCGCACGACGAGATCGACAACCGTCCTGGGGCACCCTCCCTGACGGCACAGCTGGAGAGGATCATCGCCTCCGGGTAGACCGCCCGCCGTGGCGTCCCCGAGCCCTGACCGGCCTGCCCTCGGACCTGGACACCTGTTCACCGCCGGGAATCTCCCTGGCGACGGGCGAGGCCGTCGGCTCGGGGGGCCGACGAACGCCGACACCTCCGCCTCTCGCGTCCGTACGGGAATCCCGGACGCCGGATATCGGCATGCCCGGCGTCCGAAACGCAGGTGAAACCCGAATCGCGGGAATCTCGGATGCCGGACACCGGCGCCGGCTCTCGACCCTGGGAATCGGGATCTTCCGGATTCGGCCCCGGCAGGCGTCAACGGTCACCCCAAGCCGCCCTGTATTTCCGGACCAGAACCCCTTTTGGAACGATTCGACAAAATTGAGTCATATTTCATGACAAGTTTGCATTGCAGGCATAACGTAGCGGCCTTACGTTCCCGGTATGGATCTCGAGCTCCGACACCTCAAGATCGTGCGCGCGGTGGCACAGGCCGGTAGCGTCACCAAGGCCGCCACCCACCTCGGACTGGCCCAACCCGCACTGACAGCACAGCTCAAACGGATAGAGCGGGTTCTCGGGGGAGCTCTTTTCGAACGCGATCACAACGGCGCGCGGCCCACGCCCCTGGGGGAGCTGGTCCTGTCACGCGCGCTGGTCCTCCTGCCCGCGGCCCGCGAACTCCAGGAGGAGGCGCTTCGATTCGCCAACGCGAACGCCGACGTCCCCAGCTACCGGCTGGGCGCCACCAACGGCCCGATACTCGGCGGCCTGATGGACCGCCTCGCCACCGCCTGGCCGTCCACTCCCGTGAGCACCTACACCTCCTGGTCCGCCAAGGAGCTCACCACCATGGTGATGCTGGGCCGGATCGACTTCGCGTTCATCGGCGCCTGCGGGGAGAGCCCACCACCGGTGGAGGGACCGGTGGTGTGGTCGACCGTGGGCACCGACCCGGTCTTCGTACTACTCAACGAGGACCATCCGCTGGTCGACAGGAAGGAGGTGGAACTGGCCGAGCTGGCCGACGAGCAGTGGACCGTCACCCCCGGCGACAGCTGCTTCGGCGACTGCTTCGCCACGGCCTGCGCCCGCGCCGGCTTCACCCCCAAGACCATCTACGAGACCGACGTGGCCACCTGCATGCACCTGGCCAAGGTCGGCCGCGCCGCCGCGCTCTGCCAGGCGACCTTCCAGCCCGCCGAGGGGTTGAAGCTGGTGCCGCTCGCCGGCGCCCCGCTGCGCTGGCGGCAGCTGCTCGGCTGGCACCCGGAGGCGGCCACCGCCGGAGCCGCCACGGCGATCTTCGAACACGCGAAGGCCGCGCACTCCGACGCGGTCGGGCGGAGCAGACGATATGCCGCGTGGCTGACCGAGAACCCCGGGCTGGGCACCTCTCCATAACGTGACGGTAGGGGACATTCGGTAGAGGCGCGCCTCATGTGCACACCGCTACCTTGACGGCACCCCCCACATGAGGAGAGAACCCATGCTCCGCAGAAGTGCCGTGACAGCGGGCTTCGCGCTCGCTGTCGCCATGGTGGCCACCCCCGCCATCGCCCACCAGGGACCCGGCGAGACCGCCGCCGCCCCCTACACCCTCGCCGAGGCCCGGACACTGGTGGAGGCCACTGCCAAGCCGGCCCCGGGCCTGGTCGACGCCATCCGGCGCGACCTCGGCGGCACCAGCGAGCAGGCCTCGGCCCGGCTGATCAACGAGGCCGCCGCCGCCAAGGTCGAGCCCGCCCTCCGCGGGCAGCTCGGCACCTCCTTCGCCGGAGCCTGGGTGACCGGTCCCACCTCCAACCTCGTGATCGCCACCAGCGACTCCACCAGGATCGCCTCGCTCGCCAGGTCGGGCGCGGAGGTCAAGCTCTTCAAGAACTCCCTGGCCACGCTCGACACGGCCAAGGAGCGGCTCGACCAGCTCGTGGCCTCCGCGCCGAAATCGATCCCGTCCTGGTACGTCGACGTGCGGAGCAACAGCGTCGTCGTGCTGGCCGGTGACGTCGCCGAGGCGCAGGCGTTCGTGGACGGCAGCGGCGTGGACAAGTCGCTCGTCCGCGTCGAGGCCTCGCAGGAGAAGCCCAAGCCGCTCTACGACGTCCGCGGCGGCGACGCCTTCTACATGGGCGGCCGCTGCTCGGTCGGCTTCTCGGTCACCCGCGGCAGCCAGGGCGGCTTCGCCACCGCCGGCCACTGCGGCACGGCCGGCACCGCCACCCAGGGCTACAACCAGGTCGCCCAGGGCACCTTCCAGGGCTCGTCCTTCCCCGGCAACGACTACGCGTGGGTCGCGGTCAACTCCAACTGGACCCCGACCGGTGTGGTGAACGGCTACAGCGCGGGCATCCTTCCGGTGGCCGGCTCCACCCAGCAGGTCGTGGGCAGCTCCATCTGCCGCTCCGGCTCCACCACCCAGTACCGCTGCGGCACCATCAGCCAGCACAACACGAGCGTCACCTACCCCGAGGGCACCATCACCGGCCTGACCCGCACCACCGTGTGCGCCGAGCCCGGCGACTCCGGCGGCTCCTACATCTCCGGCAGCCAGGCCCAGGGCGTCACCTCCGGCGGCTCGGGCAACTGCACCGTCGGCGGCACCACCTACCACCAGCCGATCAACGAGATCCTCTCGGCGTACGGGCTCACCCTGGTGACCAACGGGACCCCGCCGCCCACCGGGTGCAGCGGTTACCAGAGCACCTACACCGGCTCGCTGACGTCCAACGCCAACGCCTACCAGCCCGGCACCGCCGGCTACAGCGCCGCCGCGGGCGTCCACCGCGTCTGCCTGGACGGGCCCAACGGCACCGACTACGACGCCTACCTGCAGAAGCTGAGCGGTTCCACCTGGACGACCGTGGCCAGCGGGACCTCCCCCAACCCCGATGAGGCCTTCACCTACAGCGGCACCGCGGGCACCTACCGCGTACGGGTGCACGCCTACAGCGGCTCCGGCTCCTACACCCTCGGCTGCAGCTTTCCCCCACGCTCGTCGCGTGGGACGGCTACGAGCAGGATCTGGCCGAACACCTCGACGCGATGCGGACGTCGGAGTCGGGCGAGCGC
>NZ_JBEXGU010000045.1:0-60030 GCF_040607515.1 Streptosporangium sp. NPDC005286
CGAGACCCCCGCATCACCGGCGGAGGTCTTTCCCCAACCGAAGGAAATTCACGATGGAACTCGACATCCAGGCTCTGGACATGCTCCCCGCCCAGGCGGAGAGCCCCCTTTTGCCGTGCTACAGCACCTGCTCCCCGTGGAGCCTCGTCTATGACGTCGTCACGTACACGAGCCAGTTCTAGTACGCGGTGATCCGCGCACGCGGATCAAAGCGGGTTTCTCCCGTAAAACCGTCAGCCACGAAAGAAGGCCGCGGGGAGCACGTCCAGGCTCTGGACATGCTCCCCGTCCAGGCGGAGAGCTCCCTTCGCCCGTCGGCATCACCTGCCGGAGCCACCGTTCCTGCGCCACGTTCACCTGCGGCTCCCACGCCCAGCCGATGCCGCGGCCGAGCGCGGCGACATAGGTGGACAGATCCTGGCGCAGCCCGCCGGTCGCGGTGGCCGCCGCGCCGATCTCCGGCACCGCGTGCCAGGCAAGGCGTCCCAGGTGGACCACGATGCTGTCGCGGCGCGAATACAGATCGCGGCCGTCCTCGGTGATGCCGGCGAAGGTGTCGCACCGCTCGCCCTGCCTTCGTGGCCGACCGTCGTGAATCGCCGCCGTTCCGGCCATTATCCGGATGCTTGACTCGTCCTTCGACAAGCTGTCAGGATCTTGTCAGGGCGCAGCCGGACGGCAGAGGGTGAACCTCTCCGGAGACCTGGGCATCTAACGGGGCAGGAGGCTCATCATGAACCGCACCCTCGTTCCCCTCGTGCTCCTTCCCCTCTTCCTGCTGGCCGGTTGCGGCTCGGACACGCAGACCGCGCCCCCGTCCTCGGGGGTCCCGGCGACCACGGCCCCCGCGGATCCCGCCGTCGCTCCGACCTCCACGCCGGCCGGGCCACGTCCCCCGACGAGTACCAAGGAGATCGAGGTCGAGCGCACCACCGTTGCCTCGCCGGCCGTCACCGGGGCCAGGTTCGGCCGGCACCAGGGGTTCGACCGGGTGGTGATCGACCTGAACGGAGACGTGCCCGGCTACACGGTGCGATGGGTGCCCGAGCTCGTCCAGGACGGCTCGGGCGATCGGGTCGACGTCGAGGGCGGGGCCTACCTCCAGCTGACGATGAGCCCCGCCATCGCGCACACCGAGGCGGGCAAGCCGACCTGGACGGGCGGGCCGATCTTCCAGGCACAGCTCGGCAACGTGCAGAGCGTGGTCAAGACGGGGGACTTCGAGGGAGTGGTGAGCGTGGGCATCGTCCTCGACCGCAGGGCACCGTTCCGGGTGCTGGAGCAGAAGAACCCGAACCGGCTGGTCATCGACGTCGCGCACTGAGCGGCGCACCCCGTGACCAGTGACAGACTGGTCTGATGGTACGCAAAATCGACAACGCGACGCGGATTCCCGTTCCGGGCGGCAAGACGATCGACGAGTACGTCGGCCGGGTCAACAGCGGCGACGACCGGATCTCGATCGCGCGGATGGTCGCCCCGGCGGGCTGGGAGGAGCCCGCCCAGACCCCGGAGTTCGCCGAGTACACCCTGGTGCTCAAAGGCACGGTGATCGTGGAGCACGACGGGGGCACCACCGAGGTAGGCGCGGGGGAGGTGTTCACCTGCGAGCCGGGGGAGCGGATCCGCTACCGTTCGGGGCCGGACGGCGCCGAGTACGTCGCCATCTGCCTGCCCGCCTTCTCCCCCGAGACCGCCAACCGCGACGACTAGTCGCCCCGTAGGGCATCGACCAGGCCCGCGGCGCCGAGGCGGGCCTGGTCGTGAACACGTCACCCGGAACACGTGGGGCCGTCACGCACTCCGTCCCCGTGACTAAAGTCGAGGTCTCCCCGCTGGAAGGATGTAGATGAGTCAGCCACCCACTTTTGAGCAGATCCGCCTGGCTCCGAAGGTGTTGCTCCACGATCACCTCGACGGGGGGCTCCGGCCGGAGAGCATCATCGAGCTGGCCCGCGAGTCGGGCTACGACAGGTTGCCGACGACCGACGCCGACAGCCTGCGCGCCTGGTTCAGGGAGGCCTCCGACTCCGGCTCGCTGGTGCGCTACCTGGAGACCTTCGACCACACGGTCGGTGTCATGCAGACGCGCGAGGCGCTGGTCAGGGTCGCCGCCGAGTGTGCCGAGGACCTGGCCGACGACGGCATCGTCTATGCCGAGGTGCGTTACGCGCCCGAGCAGCACACCTCCAGGGGGCTGAGCCTCGAAGAGGTCATCGAGGCGGTCCAGGAGGGCTTCAGGTCCGGTTCCGAGGGGCGGGGCATCCGGGTGGGCACCCTGCTCACCGCCATGCGTCACCAGGCCAGGTCGATGGAGATCGCCGAGCTGGCGGTTCGCTACCGCGACGCCGGGGTGGCCGGGTTCGACATCGCCGGCGCGGAGGCGGGCTACCCTCCCACCCGTCACCTCGACGCCTTCGAATACCTCCAGCGGGAGAACGCCCACTTCACCATCCACGCCGGTGAGGCCTTCGGCCTGCCGTCGATCTGGCAGGCGATCCAGTGGTGCGGCGCGGACCGGCTCGGTCACGGCGTCCGGATCATCGACGACATCTCCGTCTCCGACGACGGGGAGCCCAAGCTGGGCCGCCTGGCGGCCTACGTCCGGGACAAGCGCATCCCGCTGGAGATGTGCCCGACGTCCAACCTGCAGACCGGTGCGGCGGCCTCCATCGCCGAGCACCCGATCGGCCTGCTGCGCCGCCTGAACTTCCGGGTGACCGTCAACACCGACAACCGGTTGATGAGCGGTACGAGCCTCTCCGAGGAGTTCGCCAAGCTGTCGGAGGCGTTCGGCTACGACTGGGACGACATGCTGTGGTTCACGGTCAACGCCATGAAGTCCGCGTTCCTGCCGTTCGACGAGCGCCTGGCGCTCATCAACGGCGTCATCAAGCCCGGTTTCGCGCGCCTCAAGTGGCAGGCGTGACCGGGCACGTACGAGTGAAGTGAGCTTTCTCCCATGAAGCAGGTGTTCCGCTCCAACTTCGCGATGATCGTCGGTTGGCTCTGGATGGTGTTCGCCGCGGGCAACGCGGTGGATCTGGTCGTCCGCTACAACGGTCGTCCCTCGATGGTCGCCGCGGCGGTGCTGGGGGTGCTGACCGCGCTGGTCTTCGTCACCTGCCTGCGCCCGATGATCGTCATGTCCGAGGAGGGGGTGCTGGTCCGCAACCCGCTGCGGAACGCCTTCGTGCCCTGGAGCGGAGTGGACGAGGTCACGGTCTCGCACTCGATCACGATCACCTCCGGCGGCCGGAGGGTCCGCTGCTGGGCGCCGCAGACCTCGGCCCGTGAGCGGGCGGCGGCCGCGCGCAAGGGAAGGCCCGCGCCCGCGCGGGGCCGCTTCAGGACCGAGCCGGTCCGCTCGAAGGCCGAGCAGGCCGCCGCCGAGGCGATGGCGGGCAAGACGCACGCCGACTGGGTGGCCGAGCAGATCACCGAACGCGCCAAGGCCGCCAGGCGGGCGGCCTCGGTCGCCGGGACCTCGGAGAGCGACGCGGCCGTGCCCGAGGCGGAGGCCGGGGTCACGAGCGGGACCGGCACCGCATCCGAGACAGGTGCGCTCAGGATGAACTGGGCACCGAGTGCCCTGGTCGCCGTGGCCGTCGCCGCTCTGCTGGTGGTCGCGGCCTTCCTGGTCTGATCGCCCCGATCGCGGTGGCGCCGGGCTCGGGGAGGTGGTGTGGCCGGGGACGATCACGGGGAAGCATGATCGTCCCCGGCCGTGGAACAGGCGCGGTCAGAGGCCGAGGGCCTTGGTGAGGTCGGCCTTCAGGGCGTCGAGATCCCGTACCGCCCGCCCGCGGGCCTCGGCGACCTCGCCGGTCACCGGGACCACGACCTCCAGGTAGCACTTGAGCTTGGGTTCGGTACCCGAGGGCCGGACGACGACCCGGGCGCCGCCGGACAGGTGGTAGCGGAGGCCGTCGGTGGGCGGGAGCCCGCCCACGCCCTCGCCGAGGTCCTCGGCGGTCTCCACCTCGCGGCCGCCGAGCCGGGCGGGCGGCGTGGCCCGCAGCCGGGCCATGGCGCCGGTGATCAGCGACAGGTCGGCCACCCGGAACGACAGCTGGGAGGTGGCGTGCAGGCCGTGCCGGCGCGCCAGGTCGTCCAGGAGGTCGAGCAGGCCGCGGCCCTCCAGCTTGGCCTCGGCGGCGATCCCGGCCACGGTCAGCGCCGCACCGATGCCGTCCTTGTCGTGCACGGGCAGCCCGAGATCGGAGCCGACGCTGTACCCCAGCGCCTCCTCGTACCCGAAGAGCAGGCCTGGACCGGCCTTCATGATCCATTTGAAGCCGGTCAGGGTCTCGGCGTAGCGCACACCGTACCCGGCGGCGATCTTGCCGAGCAGGGACGAGGAGACGATGGTGGTCGCCACCAGGCGGTCCTCGCCGGAGGTCTGCCTGATCACGTGCTCGCCCAGCAGGGCGCCCACCTCGTCGCCGGTCAGCATCCGGTAGCCGCCGCCGGGCAGCGGCACACCCACCGCGCAGCGGTCCGCGTCGGGGTCGTTGGCCAGCACCAGGTCGGCGCCGACCCGCTCCGCCAGTTCCAGCGCGAGGTCCATCGCGCCGGGCTCCTCCGGGTTGGGGAAGGCGACGGTGGGAAAGTCGGGGTCGGGGGCGGCCTGGGCCTCGACGACGGCCGGCGCGTCGAACCCGGCGGTGGCGAAGGCCCTGGCCAGGGTGTCGCCGCCGACGCCGTGCAGCGGGGTGTACGCCACCCGCAGCTCGCGGGCGGCGCCGATCGGGAGCGCGGTCACCGCCTCCAGGTAGGCGGTCACCACACCGTCGTCCAGCGTGGTCCATGCGGGATCGTCCGGGGAGCCGAGGGGCAGCTCGGAGACCGGCCCGACCGCGTCGATGGCGGCGGAGATCTCCGCGTCGATCGGCGGCACGATCTGGGAGCCGTCGCCCCAGTAGACCTTGTAACCGTTGTCGCGGGGTGGGTTGTGGCTCGCGGTGACCGTCACGCCCGCGTCGGCGCCGAGGTGGCGGACCGCGAAGGCCAGCACGGGCGTGGGCAGCGGCGCGGGGAGGACCGAGGCGCGCAGCCCGGCCCCGGTGAGCACGGCCGCGGTGTCACGGGCGAAGACGTCGGACTTGTGCCGGGCGTCGTAGCCGATCACGACGTGCCTGCCGGGACCGAGGACGCGGGCCAGACCGGCGGCGGCGCGCATGACCGTCACCCGGTTCATCCGGTTGGGGCCGGCGCCCAGCTCGCCGCGGAGCCCGGCGGTGCCGAACTCCAGCTTCGCGCCGAACCGCTCGCGCAGCGCGTCGCCGTCGCCGCGTTCCAGCAGCTCGGCCAGCTCCGCGCGGGTGTCGGGGTCGGGGTCCTGGGCCAGCCAGGAACGGGCGAGCCCCACGAGATCGTTGCTCATTGTCACCTCTCGGGCCGGGGCCCGTCGCCGGTTGAACCCTTGCAAGCAGGGTGATTCTTGAAAGCCGGGTGTTTCCCCGAAGGGAACCGATCCTCGGGTGTGGCCGGTTCCCGCGGCCGGGGGTGGTCTCGGCCGGTGCGGCCCCGGACCGTGCAGTCCCAGACCGTGCAGTCCTGGTCGTGTGGTCCCGGCCGTGGGGCCTACAGCTTGCCGACGACCCTGGCCAGCAGGCCGCCCATCCGCGTGGCGGTGGCGCGGCCGACCTCCAGCACCTCCTCGTGGTTGAGCGGCTCGCCCACCAGACCGGCGCCCGGGTTCGTGACCAGGGAGATGCCGAGCACCTCGGCGCCGCCCTCGCGGGCCGCGATGGCCTCGAGCACCGTGGACATGCCCACCATGTCGCCGCCCAGGATGCGGCACATCCGGACCTCGGCCGGGGTCTCGTACGTCGGGCCGCGGAAGGCCACGTAGACGCCCTCGGCCAGCGAGGGGTCGGCCTCGCGGGCCAGCTCGCGCAGGCGCGGGGTGTAGACGTCGGTGAGGTCGACGAAGGTGGCGCCGCTGATCGGGCTGGCCCCGGTCAGGTTGATGTGGTCACTGATCAGCACCGCCTCGCCGACCTCCTGGGTCTCGGGGCGCAGGCCCCCGGCGGCGTTGGTCAGCACGACCGTGCCCACCCCGGCCCTGATCGCGGTCCGCACCCCGTGCACGACCGGCTCCACCCCGCGGCCCTCGTAGAGGTGGGTGCGGCCGAGGAAGATCAGCACGTTCTTGCCGGACTCGGTCCGCACGGCGCGGATCCGGCCCGCGTGGCCCGCCACGGCGGGCGGCGCGAAGCCGGGCAGGTCGGTGACCGGGATCTCGGCGACCGTCTCGCCGATCGCGTCGGCGGCCGGGACCCAGCCCGAACCCATCACCAGCGCGACGTCGAAGGAGTCCACGCCGACGGCGCTTCTCAGCGCGTCCGCGGCGTCCGTGGCGAGTGCATAGGGATCATTGCTCACCTCACCGAGCGTACCGGTCGGCGGTGCTGTTCCGTCCGCTCCGTACCGCTTCCTGCATGCCTGTCCATGGCCGTCCGGCGGACGGCCATGGACAGGCACCGGCTCACTTCAGGTGCTGGAAGGTCCCGTCCTGCTTCCGCTGGATGAACGGGTCGCGCAGCCCCCCGGTGTCCTGGGCCGGGGTGACCACCGGGTTGTTCTGGTTCAGCGGCGTCCAGTTGACCCGGTCGGTGCTGGTGGCGAAGCCGATCGTGTTGCCGGTCCAGTTCGTCGTGTGGACGATGTAGTAGCGGCCGTCGGTGTGCCGGATGATGCTCGGGTCGCGGATCAGTCCCGAGGGCGGGGTGTACGCGGGCCCGTGGAGCAACCGGAACCCGGTGGCGTCCGGCGACTCGTAGACGTACATGTTCGACTCGCTGGTGTTGGTGAACGTCGTCATCGTGTAGCGGGTCGCGGATCCGTTCTGCCGGGTCGGTGCCTCGCCCCCGGAGACCTCCGTACCACCGGGGGAGGCGGTGGTCGTGGATTAGGGTCAAATGGTGACTGAATCGATCATCGTGGTCCGTGACGTACGAGTGGAGTTGAGCGGTACTCCGATCCTGCGGGATGTCGACCTCACGGTCGCCCGGGGTGACATCGTCGCCGTGGTCGGGGTGAACGGCGTGGGCAAGTCGACGTTGCTGCGCTGCCTAGCGGGTCTCCAGCCGCCGAGGTCCGGCGAGGTCAGCGTCCTTGATCGGCCGCCGGCGGATGATTCGGACTTCTGGCGCGATGTCATCCTCGTCGGCGACGAACCGGCGTGGTACCCGGGGCTGACCGTGCGGGAACATCTGGAACTGATGCACGCCGTACACCGCTCGTCCCGCCTGGAGATCGAGACGGCCCTGGAGGTCTTCGGCCTGGCGGGGCGAGGGGACATGGCACCGCTGACGCTCTCGACCGGCCAGCGACAGCGGCTGTCACTGGCGATGGCCCTGCTCCGGCCGAGCCGGCTGCTCCTGCTGGACGAGCCGGAGCGCGGACTCGACGCGACGTTCAGGAAGCGGCTGGCGACCATGCTGACCGAATACGCGGCGGCCGGTGGCGCCGTGGTGATGGCGACCCACGACCTCGACTTCGCCCACGTCACCCGCGCACGCCAGATCACGCTGGAGGCCGCCGCGTGAACGAGGTCCAGGCCGTACGGGCCCTCATCCGGTCGCGTGGCCGGGTACCGATGAGCTGGTCGGACCGGTACGTCGCCCTGTTCGGGCTCGCGATGGCGGTGACGGTACTGGCCCAGCCCATCGCCTCCGCACTCGCGACCATGGCCGGGCAGGCGGACCCGTCGAGGCTCGGGGCCGGGGTGGCGTTGATCGCCCTGGCCTACGCGGGCTTCCTCGCGCTCGCCCGCACGCTCGGCCCTGTCGCGCTGACGGCCGCCGACGCCGCCTGGCTGCTGCTCTCCCCGCTCCCGCGCCGCGCCGTGCTGGGACGGAGCGCGGTGATCCTGCTGGCGATCTCCTCGCTGGTCGGCGCGGGATTGGGCCTGGCCCTGCTCGCCGTACTCGGTGCGCCGGATCAGTTCACGCCGCGGCTGGTCACCGCGGTGCTACTGGGAGTCTCGGCGGCGGTCGGCGGGATGGCGGCGGCCGTGCTGGCGCAGTCGTCCCAGCACTGGGACTCGTGGCTGCAGGGGGTGCTCGTCGTCCTCGCGATCGTGGCCGCGCTCGCGACGGTGCTGGGCAGCGGTCCGGGGCGGCACCTGCTGGTCGCCGTCGCCGACGCGCCGGTCTCGCTGGGCGCGGCCTCGGCGGCGCTCTGCGGCACCGTGACCGCCCTTCTGTTACGGCGGGCCTGGGCGGCACTCGGGCGCGTCCACGCGCGTACCGTCCTGGCCGCGTCCACCCGCGCCGGCCGGGTGGCCGCCGCGACGGTGGTCCTGGAACTCGGAGCCCTGACCTGGATCGCCGAGGACGGTCACTGGCGCAGGCGCACCCTGCGCTCCCGCCCGTGGCCGGCGCCGCTGTCGGGGGCCCTGTCGCGGCCGATGCCCCGGCTCCCGCGGCCCCTGTCCGCCCCGCCGGCCCTGGCCTGGCAGGACTGGCGCAGGCTGGGGCGCCGCCCAGGCCGGCTGGCCGCCCTGCTCGCGGCGACCGCGCTGCCCGCGCTGGCCGCCCAGGCCGCAGGCGGTCTCTCCCCGGTCGCGATGATCCTGGTGGCCGGCGGAGCGCTGACCGCCGCGGTGGCGTGCACCACGGGTGCGCGCCGCGACGGGGGGGACCCGAGTCTGGCGCGGCTCTTCGGCGTGGGCGCCCGTGCGGCGCTCACCGCACGGGCGCTGCTGCCGCTGCTGCTGAGCGCCGTCTGGCTCACCCTCGCCCTGGCCGGACTGACCGCGATGGGTGCCCTGCCCGCCGGCCCGTGGTGGCTGTTCGGCCCGCTGTCCGCGCCCGCCCTGGCCGCCGGAGCCCTGCGGATGGCACGGCGGGGTTTCGTCGATCACTCGATGCCGGTCATCGACACTCCGATGGGCTCCGTACCCATGGGCCCGCTCGTCTGGGCGATGACCGGCGTGGACATCGCCGCGCTCGGCTGCGCCCCCGCGCTACTGGCCCTGATCACCGGGCCGTCCGCCCTCGGCGCCCTGGTGGTCGCGCAGGCGCTGTCCGGGGCGGCCGTGCTGACCGCGCTCCTGCTTCGCGCGAGGAGAGCCGTCGCCGACCCGGCCCGCCTCGGGTGAGACAGCGGGCGATCGTCGCGGGCAGCCGTCCGGCGCCGCCTCTCCCGGGTCCCGCGACGCTTCCGGGCATGCGGCATCGTCACAGGCCCGATGCCGGGCGGAACCGCCGGACCTAGGTCCCCAGGGAGGTGCAGGGGCGGCCGCGCATCTCCTTGACGTAGTCGTCGGGGGCGCCGGCCCGCTCGGCCGCCTCGGCCAGGATGCCGAGGTAGCGGGCCGAGGGCAGCCCGCCCTCGTAGCCGTCGAGCACGTAGAACCAGGCCACGACCTCGCCCTCCATGGTCTGCACCCGGAGTTTGACCTTGTGATAGAGGCCGCGCGCCGCGCCCTCCCACTGGTCGAGGGAGCTCTCGTCCCACTCGGGCACGTCATAGAGGACCACGAAGACCTGCTCTGCGGCGTCCTCGACGATGGAGGCGAGGGCGCCCTCCCAGCCGAGATCGTTCCCGCCGAAGGTCAGACGCCAGCCCTGGAGCCAGCCCGTCCCCCTGATCGGGGAGTGCGGGGCCCGCTGGGCCATCTGCTTCGGGTCCATGTTGCTGCCGTAGGCGGCGTAGACAGGCACGTTGGCCAACACTAATCGAAGATCCGCGAGACGCTCACCCAGCCTCGAAGCCACGCCGATGTCTCGTGGAATTACGACGGTTTTGGGGGACTTTCGTGCTTTGAGAGGGATGCCGAGCGATGGCCGGTCGCGCCATGCGGGAGAATGGGGTACGTGACGAGGATAGTGATCATTGGTGGCGGACCCGGTGGATACGAGGCCGCGCTGGTCGCCGCCCAATTGGGGGCCCAGGTCACCGTCGTCGAACAGGACGGCCCCGGCGGAGCCTGCGTGCTCACCGACTGCGTGCCCTCCAAGACGCTGATCGCCACCTCCGTACGCAAGCAGGCGCTTCTCGACGCCAGCATGCTCGGGGTGCACTTCACCGGCGGCCCCGACGGCGACGTCGGCGGCGTCATCGCCGACATGCCGTTGGTCAACAGGCGCGTCAAGGAGCTCGCCAAGGCGCAGTCCGCCGACATCGCCGCGCGACTGGCCGCCGAGGGCGTCGAGGTGATCAAGGCGCCGGGACGGCTGGTCGACCCGCAGGTGGTCAGGGCCGGAGACCGGACGATCCGCGCCGACGTCGTCATCGTGGCGACCGGCGCCACCCCGCGCATCCTGACCGGCGCCGAGCCCGACGGCGAGCGCATCCTCACCTGGCGGCAGCTGTACGACCTGGAGGAGCTGCCCGAGCACCTCATCGTGGTCGGCTCCGGCGTCACCGGCGCCGAGTTCGCGGGCGCCTACCGCTCGCTGGGCTCGGAGGTCACGCTCGTCTCCTCCCGCGACCGGATGATGCCCAACGAGGACGCCGACGCCGCCGAGGTCCTCGAAGAGGTCTACCGCCGCCGCGGCATGAACGTCATGGGCCGCTCCCGCGCGGAGTCCGTCAAGCGCACCGCGGACGGCGTGGTCGTCACGCTGGAGGACGGCAGGACCGCCGAGGGCAGCCACTGCCTCATGACCGTCGGCATGGTCCCCAACACCGCCGGGATCGGTCTCGAGGAGGCCGGGGTGACCCTCGACCGGGGCGGTTTCATCCAGGTCGACAAGGTCTCCCGCACCTCCGCCCCCGGCGTCTACGCGGCCGGAGACTGCACCGGGGTCCTGATGCTCGCCTCGGTCGCCGCCATGCAGGGCCGGATCGCCGTCTGGCACGCCCTCGGCGAGGCCGTGCAGCCGCTCCGCCTGGCCACCGTGGCCTCCGCCATCTTCACCGACCCCGAGATCGCCGCGGTGGGCGTCGCCGAGCGGGCGATCGAGGCCGGCGAGATCGAGGCCAACATCGTCAAGCTGCCGCTGGCCACCAACGCCCGCGCCAAGATGCAGGGTTTCAACGACGGCTTCGTGAAGCTGTTCTGCCGCCCGCACACCGGCATCGTCCTCGGCGGCGTGGTGGTCGCCCCCCGCGCCTCGGAGCTGATCCTGGCGGTCTCGGTGGCCGTGCAGCAGCGCCTGACCGTCGACCAGGTCGCCCACACCTTCGCGGTCTACCCCTCCCTGTCCGGCTCCGTCACCGAGGCCGCCCGCCGCCTCATGCAGCCCATGACCCCCAGCGGCATCTGACCGGCCGCGAGCGGGCCTTCTCACGGAGCTGAGATCCTCTCGTTCTCAAAGCCGGTCGTCACAGACGAGACGGCGTGCAACCACCAAGATCTGTCCCCCGTCTCCCGGCGCGATGAACGATCAGCAGTTGTTCCCCGATCCCGCACACCAGAGGGCAGCGATGGGAAGGGCCCGCAGCCGATCCCCGAAGGGGAGAGTTTCCTGTCCCGCATAGAGGACGAATCCCGCTACCCAGCGGTCGCCAAGCTTGTTAGCCAGGTGCCGGAGTCCTTTGAAGTCATCAGCGCGCACGGTCTCGGCGGCTTTGACCTCGATGCCGACCACCTCCCCTGACGCACGCTCCAGGACGCCGTCCACCTCGACGCCATCGCGATCCCTGTAGTGGTAGAGCCGCACCGGCTCTTCGGACCAGGTGAGTTGGCGGGCCAGCTCGCTCAGCACGAAGTTCTCCATGAGCGGACCGACGGGGGCGGTCACATCGCTGATCCGGGCCGGGGTGAGGCCGGCGAGGTGAGCCCCGAGTCCCGAGTCGATCATCAGGAGTTTGGGCGTCGCGATGGCGCGCGTGGTCGCGTTGGAAGACCACGCCGGAATCCGCCTGACCAGGTACACGAGGTCCAGGAGGTCCAGATACCGCTTCACCGTGGTCCGTGGCAGGCCGAGGTCACGGCTGATGTTGTCGGTTACGGCCAGGCCCCCCATCCGCCCGGCGAGGATGTTGAGCAGACGCCGCATGTCGGCCGGGTGCTCGATGTCCGACACCTGCTTCACGTCCCGGTTGATCAGGTCGGTGACGTACGAGTCAAAGAAACGTGCCCTCCGCCGATGGGTTGAGCGATGAACGGCTTCCGGGTAGCCCCCTCGCATCGCTCGGTCCAGATAGTCGGCCCGCCGAAGACGAGGTCGTGGGATCTCGATGCCAACGCCGTCTCGGAACACCGCGTCGACGAAACCATCTGGCTGCCATTCGATCTCTCCTTGTGACAACGGCCACAACTCGATGGTCTCGGATCGGCCGGGGAGGGCGTCTGGAAGATCTTTGATCCCCAGCAGGCGCGCGGAACCGGTGAGGAGGAAGCGTCCAGGGCGGGGATCGGAATCAACTTCACGTTTGATGGAGAGAAGCAGGTCGGGTACGCGCTGGACCTCATCGATGAGCATGAGTCCGTCGTGGTGAACGATCCCGTCCGGATCCTCCTGGGCTGCGGCGCGCACGGCTGCCTGATCCAGGAAGACCTCCCGCGAACCTGGAGTCTTGCGCGCGATCTCCTGGGCCAGGGTGCTCTTCCCCGTCTGCCGAGCACCATTGATCACCACCACCCGGGTATCGGTAAGCGCCTCGCACGCCATCTCGTGCGCACGTCGGGGAAAGAGTGCGAGGTCATCGATGTCCATATGAGGCAGCGTACGCCGTCATCGGCTCTGGAGTGGTGGATCTGCCGGAGGGATGGTGGTGGATCTGCCGGAAGGCTAGTGGTGGATCTGCCGGAGGGGTGGTGGTGGATCTGCCGAAATTCTTCCCTCATCCATGGGCAACCTGAGATCGATGCTTCAGACGATCGTCACGCGCGCAGGGCGATGATCTGCTACCCGAACCCGCACGCTCCCGGCTGACGCCGTCCGGCAGGACGGCGTCAGCGGACGCGGGAGCGGAGGCGGTTCAGGGCTGCTCTGCCGTCCTGGACGGCGCGGGCCACGAAGTGCAGTTCCTCCTCGCGGCGGGCGATCGACAGGGCCTGCTTGGCGGCCTCGTAGGCGTCGAGGGCGTGCCGCCAGTCGTGGTCGGCGGTCATGCCGCCACGCCCGCTGATCTGGAACTCGTAGTCGAGCTGGTCGATCTCCTCGCCCAGCCGGGTGATGTCGTTCTCGGCGCCGCGCCGCACCACGGTGAACCGCGCGGCGCGCCGGGTCCGTTGCTGGGCGCTGACGCCCCAGGCCACCACGGTCAGTGCCAGGCCCACCGCGCTGAGCACGACCATGACGAGCCCCACGGACGGACCGGCGCTTCGCGCGGGTTCCGCCTGCGGGGTGTCCGCCTTCTCCGCGTCCTTGGTCTGGGAGGTGGGCAGCGAGGTCGGCAGCGGGATGGTCAGGCCCGTGGGGGTGCCCTTGGCGCCGGCGAGGTCGACGTCGTCGGCCTGGATGAAGGACGCCCCCTGGACCAGCGCGCCGGTGAAGTCGGCGCCCTTGAGTTCGGCCTGGGTGAACTCGGCCTCGCTGACGTCGGCGTACTTGAACGTCGCGTTGCGCAGGTTCGACTGGCTCAGCTTGGCCTCGCGGAGCTTGGCCCTGGTGAAGTCGGCCTTGCGGGCCTTGAGCTGGCCGGGGGTGCTCTCGTCGAGGTCGGCGTCGATCAGCTTGGCGCTGGTGAAGTTGACCTGGGTCAGCTCGGCCCTGGTCAGCTTCGCCCCGGTCAGGTTCGCGTGCGGGAACTCCGCCTGCCCGGCCTCGGCGTCGACCAGGATCGCCTTGCGCAGGTCGGCGTAGTCGGCGTGCATCTGACCCAGGTCGGCCTCGGTGAGGTTGGCGCCCCGCAGGTCGGCGTACTTCAGCGTGGCCTGGGTGAGGTTGGCCTGCCTGAGCGAGGCGCCGCGCAGGATCGCTCCGGTGAGGTCCTTCTGGATGAGCTCCACGTTGTTCAGCTTGGCCCCGGTCAGGTCGGCGCAGCGCAGGTCGGCGGGGAGCCGGGCGCCCCTGGTGAAGTCCCTGCCACGCAGGTTGGCGCCCTGGCCGGGCTTGCACGGTCCGGCCGCGGCCTGGGCGGGGGAGACGATCGTCCCCGACAGCGCGAAGATCGCGACAACGAGAGCCAGGGGGATGGAACGACGCACGGGGGAGCCTCCTTCAAAGCGGCCCCGATCGTGTCAGCAGATCATTGCATCACGCTAAACGACCACTTGCACCTTTACTACCAGGTGCTCACGGGCAGTCCCTCCACCGGGATCCTCTTTCGCCGCGTGACGGCCGGTGTCCGCGTTCAGGCCGGGCCGAGCAGGTCCCATCGGTTGCCGGCGATGTCCAGGAAGACGGCGATCCGCCCGTAGGGCTCGGTGCGCGGTACGGTCACGAACTCGACGCCGGCCGCCGTCATCCGCGCGTGGGCGGCGTCGAAGTCGTCCACCCGCAGGAAGAACCCCACCCGCCCGGCGAACTGCTCCCCGACGGCGGCGGCCTGGCGCTCGCCGTCCGCACGGGCGAGCAGGATGGCGGTCTCACCACCTGGCGGCCGGACCACGACCCACCGCTTCGGGCGGCCGTCGTTGGTCAACGACGGCGAGTCCTCGACCAGCTCGAAGCCCAGGGCGTTGACGAAGAACTCGATGGCCCGGTCGTAGTCCTCCACGACGATCGCCACCAGATCGATCCGCATCTTCATGATCGTAAATCTTATGGTCCTCTCACGGCTGCCGATCTCCAGGACGGAGCCACCGTGCCAAGAGTCGAGGTAGACGCGGCGGATCGCGGCCGACCCCCTGGCGCTACTTCGAATGTTATGACCATTTGGATTTTGTGAGTATCCTAATTTGGGTTGTCCAGGGAAGGGGCAGTGATGGTTCGGCTGACTTGGGGTGCGGTGTGCTCGAACTTTCCGAGCAGGCCTGCGCCGGGTGGCGGGGACGAGCGCCGGCTCTTGCCATGCGGTATGGATCTGAGGCCCGGGATCTGACAATGGCGACTCGGCACCTGTACGTGATGCGGCACGGCGCGGCGAACCCGTTCGGCGAGTTGACCGATGTCGGGCAGCGGCAGTCGGAACTGGTCGGGGAGCGCCTGGCCGGCCTACCGGTCGATGCCGTGTGGCATTCGCCCCTTCCCCGGGCAGTGCGCTCCGCCCAGATCGTAGGTGAGCACCTGCCGGGCGTCGCCGTGCGGGAGGCGGCCGAGCTGATTGACCACGTGCCGCACGTGCCGGACGAGATGCCCCCCGCGTGGGCGGGGTTCTTCGATGGATACGACGCCGCGGAAGCCGCCGCGGGCGCAGCCCTTGCGGATGCACTGATCGGCAGGTTCGCGTGCCCCGCCGAAACCGAGACCCACGAGGTCCTGGTCACCCACGCCTATCCGGTGGCCTGGCTGGTGCGGCACGCCCTCGACGCGCCACCGGCGCGGTGGCTGGGGCTGAACTGCGGAAACACGGCGCTGACGGCGATCGAGTATCGCGACGGTGTAGCGCCGACAGTGCTGTTGTACAACGACATGGGTCACCTCCCGCCTGACCTGCGTTGGACGGGGTTCGGGCCCGGCGCGCGACCATGAGCGGCGGTGTGGCAGAAAGCCGCAGCAGCCGGTTGCCTTCATCGTCATCGATCTCACGTACGCGAACCCGTTCAGCCACACGCGGAGTCTGAAGCGATCACGCCGACCAAGGTAGGACCTCAGTCGGCGTGTCACCACGAAACGGGGCAAACCCCAGCTGCTACCGCACTAGTCGTGACGAAGTACGGCATGGGCGGCACCGAGGCGCCGGGCTTCGTCGCGTTCGGAGCGGTCGCCCGATACGTCGTCGGCCCATTCGAGTAGCCGACGCAGGTGGACGCCGGCCGTGGTCGTGACGATGCGGGGGCTGCCGAGGGCGACCTCGCCACCGGTCCCGTCGATGGTGACGAGGGTGCCCTCACCGATGGTGCGCCCACCGGCTCTCACTGAGGCGATGTCAACGGTGAGGTCGCCGATCCCCACGACAGCGGGTTTTCCCATCGCTCGTGCGACGACCGCGGCGTGGCTGGCCGGCCCGCCACGGGCGGTGACGATTCCGGCGGCGACCGCCAGGCCGCGCATGTCGTGCGGGGAGGTCTCCGGCCGTACCAGGATGACCGGGCCGTCCGCGGCCATGCGCACTGCCCCGTCGGCCGTGGTCGCCACCCTGCCCACCGCGACACCGGGACAGGCGCCCAGCCCTCGGGCCAGGATGTCGACCTGCTCGGTTGTCGCTATCCGGGGTGTGCGGACGTGCTGGAGATGCCGCGGTGAGATCCTGAGCAGCGCTTCGTGACGTCCGATCACACGCTCGTCGGCGAGGTCGGTCGCCACGCGGACAGCGGCCCCCCCGACGAACCGGCCAGGCCGGACCTGCAGAATCCACAGCTCCCCGGCCTGGAAGGTGAACTCGACGTAGCACGCGTCGCGGTAGTGCCCCTCGACCCGGCTCAGGGCATCGAGGAGGCCGGTCCACACCGCCGGTTCCCGGTCGGCGAGTTCGCGCAGGGGCCGGGTCAACGATCTGCCGGAGACGACGTCTTCGCCCTGGTGTCCGAACAGGACTTCGCCGAACGGGACGTTCTCCCCGGTGTTGGGGTCGCGGCTGAACGCGACTCCGGTGCCGCTGTGGTCATCGCGGTTCCCGAACACCATCGTCTGTACGATCGCGGCTGTGCCGAGATCGTGCGGGACGTCATGCAGCTCGCGGTAGGTTCGCGCGCGCGGTGTGTCCCATGACGAGAACACGGCCTTGACCGCCAGCTCCAGCTGCCGGGTCGCGTCGTCCGGAATCGGCCGGCCACATCGTTGCCGGACGAGGTCCTCGATCGCTCTGATCTGCACCTCCTCGTCGCCGGTCCCTCGCCCACGGGCTCCGCCGCCGTCCACGTCCTGGTTGGTGATCGCAGCGGCGAAGCTGGACAGGAACCGCAGCCGCGAGTTCAGCGCGAACCGCGAGTCGCCCGTCTCGGCCGCCAACCCGGCGGTGGCTCCGGTCGTGAGACCGAGGTTGAGGATCGTGTTCATCATGCCGGGCATCGACACGCCGGCCCCGGAGCGAACGGACACCGCCAACGGCACCTGTGCTCCCCCGAAGCGGCGCCCGGTGGCGGCTTCGAGGTCGGTGACGGCTGTCGCGAGTTCGTCGTCGAGTCCGTCGGGAAGACGCCCGTCACGCAGGAACGCGCGACATGCCTCCGTGGTGACCACGAACCCGGCGGGCACCGGCAACCCCAGACGGCGGAGGACCAGGAGGCCGTGTGCCTTGCCGCCCAGCGTCTCCGCCGTCTCCTCGACCCGCGTGGAGAGCGGGCGAATCCATCTCATCCCCATCGGGGGATCCCGAGTGTGGCGAGCAGGTCTTCGTGCAGCTCGGCCCACACGGTGTGGTACGACGCGGTGTTGTCGGCCACGTACTCCAGCGCGCCGGAGCCGGCGCGATCGAGGGCTTCGGTGAGGCGGGCTCGGTAGCGGCCGAATCGAGGCAATGCCGCGGACAGCTCGGCGCCGACGACGGCGGCACGCTGGTCGAACTCGACGAATCGGGCGAGGACCCGGGCGTCGTAGGAGGGATCGCCGTGGTCGTTGGCGGTCATGACACCGTCGATGGAGCGGAGTTGCCATGCCGTGCAGAGGTCGAGCAGTTCCGGGTTGAGCACGAGAAAGTCGTCGAACGCCGCTGTCACGGCGGCGCGAGCACCGGCTGACTCCAGCTCGTCGGTGATCCGTTCGGCGTCTACGGCACGGCCGGTGTCCGACAGACTCCACCCGCCGAAGTCGCCGGCCATATGCGTGACGAGACCGACGACCGCGAGATCGATCAGCTCGGACTCGACGTCGGATTCACCGAGACCCGTGGCACCGGCCAGGCGGGCGAGGCCGGCGGCGCCGCCGCAGCGCAGGGCGTGGAGGACCAGCAGGCCGGTGCCGGTCGCGGGAAGCTCGGGCCGGGTCATGTCCGGGTACTCCGCGGCTGCGTGCCGTTCGAAGCGTCGGCGGTCGATGCCGCGTACGCGGCGCCTCGCCCGTGGGCTCGGGCGACGATCGCGCCGCCCTGGACACGTACGGCGGCCTCTGTCTCGTCGTCGAGGTCGGTCAGGCCGATCGCCGACGCGGTCAGGGCTTCGTCATCGAGGATCAGCCGAACGCGCTGCCAGACCTCGGGAGCGAACACCCGCCGCAGGCAGCCGAGGAGGTCGGTGATCCTGAGCCGTACCAGGCGGCCCGTCTCGGCGGAGTCATTCGTGACGACGACCACCGCCACCTGCTCGCCGGGCCGAGCGGAACGGACGGCTTCCTCGGCGGCGGCGAGACGACCGGCCCCCAGCACCGCGATCAGACCGTCGGCGCCGAAGTCGACCCGATCCCCGCTGATCTGATTCGCGAGTCCGGTGGGCGGATCCCATGCGTCCCCACACGGTTGTGCCGGAGCGACATAGGGCAGATACGACGGCGTCCAGGTGTCGGCGAGATCGATCCCGGACAGATGCGCACAGGCACGTGCCAGGTCGAAGGGGTCACCGAATCCCGGTGCGCTCTCAGCCAGGTGACCCGAACCGTCCAGCAGTGTCAGCACCAACTCGGCCAGCCGTACGCGCCGCACCGGCACCGCATGGGCCGGTTCGCACGATTCCAGCGCGATGGCGAGCAGTAGCGCCTCCAGCCGGACAACCTGCGCCAGCACCGTGCGCCCGTGCTCGTCATCGAGGACGCCGCCCAGCGAGCGCAGGTGCAGCCGCCCTCCCGAAGCCGTGTCGCCGACCAGGGGCAGCCGTTCAAGCCAGGTCCGGGCGAACACGCCCAGCACCTCGGCCGGCGACGTCGGTGATGTCGGCGACGTCGGAGGCTCACCCGAGGTGGCGCTCTCGACCATGTCGATCAGCACCGCCAGATACAGCGCGCGCTTGCTCGGGAAGTTCGAGTACACCGCCCCGCGGGTCAGCTCGGCCCGCTCGGCGATCCGGTCGACCTTGGCCAAGGCGTAGCCGTGCTCGGTGAACTCCTCCCTCGCCGCCGCCAGCACGGAGGTCCGGGTGCGCTCCTGCTGCTGCACCCGAGTCAGTCGAACCATCGCAGTTCCTTTCCCTAGATCGCTGGCATTAGGATACTCTCAAAATTCAGATGTTAAGAACATTTGAGTTGCGAAGCGACTTGAGATGAGGGATGGTGACGGTGATCGATCATGGGTTCGAGACCGAGGGACTGGCCAAGAGATTCGGCAAGGTCACCGCGCTCGACGGGGTCAGTCTGGCCGTCCCGCGCGGGCAGGTGCTCGGCCTGCTGGGACCCAACGGTGCCGGCAAGACCACCGTGATCCGCATCCTTGCGACCCTGCTGCGTCCCGACAGCGGACGCGCATCCGTGGCCGGGTTCGACGTGGCACGCCGGCCGGGACAGGTACGTCGGCGGATCGCACTGTCGGGCCAGCACACCAGCGTGGACGAGGAGCTGACCGGGCTGGCGAACCTGGTCATGATCGGCAGGCTCCTCGACCTGCCCCGGCCGCAGGCTCTCCGGCGCGCCGCGGAGCTGCTGGCCCGTTTCGGTTTGGCGGACGCGGCGAAGAGGCCGGTGGCCGGCTACTCCGGTGGCATGCGCCGCCGCCTCGACCTGGCCGCGAGCATGGTCGGACGCCCCGAGGTGGTCTTCCTCGACGAGCCCTCGGTGGGCTTGGATCCCGGCAAGCGCGACGAGCTGTGGCAGATGATCCGCGGCCTGAGCGCCGACGGCGTCACCGTCCTGCTGACCACCCAGTACCTCGAAGAGGCCGACGCCCTCGCCGACGCCATCACCGTCATCGACCAGGGACGGGTCATCGCCTCCGGCACTCCCGCGGACCTGAAACGAGAAGTCGGCGGGCACACCATCGCCGTGCGGCTGAACGACCCCGGCGTCACCGACGCGGCCGCCGCCATCCTGGCCGATGTCACCGGCCGGACCCCGGAACGCGCCACCCGCCACGAGTTGGTCGTGCCCGTCGCCGGTGACGAGGACTTCTTCGAGATCACCGCCCGGCTGCGCGAACACCGCATCGGCGTCTCCGAACTGTCGCTGCGTCTGCCCAGCCTCGACGAGGTCTTCCTCGCCCTGACCGGAACACCTACCACCGCCAACGAACCAACGAAGGCCGCCTGATGACCGCCACCGTGTCCAGCACCGAACAACCGCGTACCCGGCCGCTCGCCTGGCTCCGGCACAGCCTCGTGCTCGCCCGCCGCAGCCTCGCCAAGACCACCCGCAACCCCGGCCCGATCATCAACGGGGTCGTCACACCCGCCCTGTTCATGGTGCTCTTCCTCTACCTCTTCGGCGGCTCGGTGGCCGGCTCCACCGCCGGCTACCTCCAGTACCTCTTCCCCGGCATCCTCGTCATGGGCGCCGGCCTCGCCGGGATGGTCTCGACCGGCACCAGCATCAACCTCGATCTCAAGAACGGCGTCACCGACCGGTTCCGCAGCCTGCCCATCAGCCGCCTCGCGCCCCTGCTCGGCTCCGTGCTGGCCGACATCGTCCGCTACCTGCTCGCCGTCGCCATCCTCTTCGCCATCGGCGCACTCCTCGGCTTCCGCGTCCACGGCGGCCTCGCGGCCGCCCTCGCCGCCGCCGGCCTGGCCATCGGTTTCGGCTTCTGCCTCAGCTGGGTCACCGTGTTCGTCGGCGTCCTGGTCAAGAACGCCGACACCGTCCTTGCGATCAGCTTCATCAGCTTCCTGCCGTTGCAGCTCGGCACCAGCCTTGCCGCTCCGGTCGAGACCCTGCCCGGCTGGCTGCGAACCTGGGCCGAGATCAACCCCGTCACCCACGTCATGAACGCCTGCCGCGCCCTTCTCAACGGCACCCCGGTCGGCGGCACCGTCACCACCACGCTCATCTGGTGCGCGGCCCTCTTCGTGGTGTTCTGCCCCCTGGCCATCCGCGCCTACAGCCGCCAACAATGACCCGGCCGGTTTTCGGGGTAACTCCTGATCTCGGCCCCTCAAGGGTTCCGTGCGGTTTCAGCGCTAATGTGCTGTCTGTCCGGAGCCCTCGTAGCACCCCACTCCGGCTCGCCTGCCTCCGCGCGGCGGCCAACGCGATCAGGAGCGGGTACGAGTGGCGTGCTGTGGGCCATTGCCTCTGCTCCACAACACGGCACGCGTGTCAGACGGTCAGGAGGCGGTTTCGGCCTGCGGGATGGTCGGTTCCGGGTAGACCTGCTCGACGCGGTCGCGCCGGGTGTACATGTCCCAGTAGCACTCGGCGATGTCGTCCGGGTCGACGACCGGGAACTCGATGCCCTCGAACGCCGTGAAGTCATCCGCGGTGTCGTGCTTGGCCGGGGCGTTCTCGCTGCGGGCGATGGCCGCCGCGACGGCGAGCGTTCCGGCGTAGACGCCGGTGCCCGCCAGTTCGCCATTGAGCGAGTACAGGTAGTTGCGGGCCGCGGCCATCACCGGGCCCGGGCCGCTGAAGTGGGCACTCGGCAGCACCGCGGAGAGGCCCTGCGTCAGCAGGAACGCGCCCTCGCCGCGCTCGGTCATCTCCGGCAGCACGGCCTGGACCACCTCGACCGGGGTGAGCAGGAACAGCGGGATCAGTGCCTTGAGCGTGGCCGCGTCCAGCTTGGTGGCCGAGGTGAAGCTCTGACCGGCGGGGACCGGGCCGTACTCGACCACGTCGATCCTGCCGAACCGCTCCCGAATGGCGTTGACCACCGCGGGGACCTGAGCGGGCTCGGTCAGATCGGCGGAGAAGGCGGCGGCTTCGACGCCCTCGTCGGCAAGCTCCGCGACGAGGGCGTCCAGCCGGTCCTTACGGCGGGCCACCAGGGCCACCCGGAAGCCTTCGCGCCCGAAACGGCGGGCCATCGAGACGCCAAGCCCGGTACCGGCACCGAAGACGGCGATCACTTTGGACATGAGGTTGCTCCTTGCTGCCTGAATTAACTTGACCATTGGGTCAACTTGGCTTTTCGACGGTAGCATGAAACTTGACCCCCGGGCCAAGTTGAGTCCCGGCGGGATGCGACCATGAAGGTCGCCGACCAGGACCAGGAGGAACAACCGGATGCGGGCCGACGCGGAACGAAACGCGGGCAAGCTGCGAGCAGCCGCGGCCGAGCTCTTTCAGGAGCGCGGCCTTCAGGTGCCGCTGAAGGAGATCGCCCGCCGGGCAGGCGTTAGCCACGGCACCCTCTACAACCTCTTCGGCAGCCGTGAGACGCTCATCGACGAGGTGGTGGCCGACCTCGCGGCGGACCGGCTCGACGAGGTCGCCAAGTATGCCCTGGCCTGCGAGGACGCCTGGGATGGGTTCGCGTACTACATCGAGAAGATCTGTGAACTGCAGGCCACCGATCCCGCGCTCGCCGACGTACTGAGCGGCCGCTACCCGGGCGCCGAACGCCTGATGACCCTGTGCGGCAGGGCGAGCGACGCCGCCACGCGGATCATCGAGCGAGCCCAGCGGACCGGAACTCTGCGCCCGGATTTCACCGGCGAGGACCTCGCATTCACTTTCGGTGCCGTCGCCCTGCTCGCCCGCGCCGGCGCCGATGCCGCCCCCGATGCCTGGCGTCGCAGCATCGCGTTCCTACTCGACGGCCTGCGCACCGAAGCCGCCCGCCACCCGCTCCCCGTCGGCCCGGCGACACCGCAACAGGTCTACGAGGTGTTGGGCAGGCTCACCGGCACGCCATAGCGGGCCGGTACGGCACACACATGTGTCGTTTGGCGGTGGCGCCGTCGTCGTCGGCCACATCGAGCATGGATGTGCTCCCCGAGCCCGATCCCAGGAA
The DNA here is from genome assembly GCF_040607515.1 of Streptosporangium sp. NPDC005286. Classification (NCBI taxonomy): domain Bacteria; kingdom Bacillati; phylum Actinomycetota; class Actinomycetes; order Streptosporangiales; family Streptosporangiaceae; genus Streptosporangium; species Streptosporangium sp. NPDC005286. The sequence goes on from NZ_JBEXGU010000045.1 coordinate 22,699, forward strand.
CTCGCCCAGCGGATGAGGATCGAGACTGTGTTCGACCCGCTGCCCTTCGATGACAACGCCGCTCGCGAGTACGGCCGGTTGTGGACCGCCGTCATCGCCTCCGGACGCAAACCGCGCCCGAGTGGCGATTTCCTCGCAGCGCGTTCGCGACCTCCAATGAGGAACGGGGCATTAGGCAAGGGATGGTGACGGTAAGCGATCGCGGGTTCGAGACCGAGGGACCGGCCGAAGCCTTCGGTGCGGCAGGGAGTGGCCGACGATTCCCCGGCTCCTTCAACGGCCGCCGCCGGCTCGGAGCTGAAGCCCTCGATCGGCGGTGCGCCCCGGAGTGGGGGGACGCACGGCGCATCGGTCAGGCGCCCCAGATCTCGGTGACCAGGGCGATGGCGTAGTCGTCGGAGGGGAGCGGGGTGGTGCAGCCGAGCATGGCCAGGGCCATCGCGGCGTGGGCGGAGGCGATCTCGGTGAGGCTCAGCACACCCCGGGGGGAGTACCAGCGGGCCACTCCGGTGCACATTTCAAGCAGGGCCAGCCGGGCGACCTTGACGTCGGGGACGCGGAAGACCTGGGCGGCGCAGCCCGCTTCGACGATCTCGCGCCAGATGTGTTCGTACGCGTCGCGGAGGGCGAGCACGTTGTCCCTGCGCTCCGGCGTCAGCGCTCTCAGCTCGTTGTCCACCACGATCGTCTCCTCTTGGCGCAGCGCGTGCGCGGCGACGTGCATCCGGACCAGGGCCGCCAGGGTCTCGGCCGGGCCGTCGCCGCTTTCGACGAGCCGCCGGGCGGCGGTGACGAGCCGAATCAGGCTGGTCTCCATGATCTCGGTGAGCAGGTCGTGCTTGGTACCCATGTAGTGGTAGAGCGAGGCCGAGGAGAGCCCGGCCGCCTCGGCGAGCTCCCGGATTCCCGTGCCGTGAAAGCCCTTCTCGGCGAACAGCCGGACGGCCGCGCCGCGTACCCGCTCGTCGGTGTCCCGCGTCGAGGGGCTCACGCGTCCACCAGCCCGAAGCCGGGCTCCCCGGTGGTCGGCGCCCACCGGTACCGGGTCCAGCCGCCGACCGGGCCGGCGCCGAGCGCCTGGTAGAACGCCTCGGCCGAGGTGTTGCCGTGCGAGACGTCCCACTCGACCCGGCCGGTGGTCAGGCTTCGCAGGAACGCGAGCAGTTCCCGGCCGAGGCCGTGCCGGCGGTACCCGGGCTTGACGTAGAGGTCCTCAAGCCAGATCCCGCGTCTGCTCGCCCAGGTCGAGAAGGTCGGATACCAGAGCGCGCACCCGGCGGTCTCCGAGGAGCCCTCCGGTGAGGCGATCAGCGCCCGGCCCACCCGGTGCGGGCCGAAGAGGGTCGTGTGGAGCTCGTCCCGGTGCAGGGTCATCTCGCCGCCCTCGTGGTCGGCGTGCGCGAGGAGCATCGCGCAGATCTCCTCGAAGTCTGCCGGTTCTGCGTGACGTACGGACATCGGGGCTCCTGGAGAACATGGGGTGCGGGCATCGAGGGTCCTAGAGAAGGGGGCCGAACGCGAACTCCCCGCCCACCATGGTGGCGACGACCTCGATCTCGCGGATACGGGCGGGGTCGACGGTCGTGGGGTCGTCGGACAAGATCGCCAGGTCGGCGAGCTTACCCGACGTGATGCTGCCTTTGACGCGCTCGTCGAATCCGGCGTAGGCGGAGCCGAGCGTGTAGGCGCGCAGCGCGTCCAGCGGGCCGACCGCCTCGTGCGGGGCTAGGGGTTCGCCGCTCTGGGTCCGCCGGTTGACCATGTCGTGGATGCCCAGCAGTGGCGCACCCCGTACGACGGGGCGGTCCGAGCTGCCGGGCACCACGAGGCCGGCGTCGAGGAACGAGCGGTGCCGGTAGCACCAGTCCACCCGGTCCTCGCCGAGCGCGGCGCGCATGCCGTCACCGATCTGCCCGACGAAGGCGGCCTGCGGCACCGGGACCACCCCGAGCATGGCGAGCCTGCCGAGCTGGTCGGGACGGGTGACGCCGCAGTGCTCGATCCGGTGGCGGGAGTCCTCACGCGGGTGCCGGGCCTGGGCCTCCTGGTAGCAGTCGAGCACGAAGTCGACGGCCCGGTCGCCGATGGCGTGGGTGGCGACCTGCCAGCCCGCGGCGTGCGCGCTGAGGATACGGTCGCGCAGTTGTGCCTCGTCGGCCTGGAAGTAGCCTTGGTTTCCCGCGTCGTCGGCGAAGTCGCAGCACATCGCGGCGGTCCGGCCGATCAGCGAGCCGTCGGAGAACACCTTGACGGCGCCGAGCCGGAGCCGGTCGTCGCCGAAGCCGGTACGCAGCCCGAGACCGAGGCCGCCGGGATGCACGGTGTCGGAGGTGACCATGAGCTGAACCCGGACGGGCAGCAGCCCGCGCTCCAGGGCCTCCTGGTAGGCGGCGGCCTCGTCGGGCGCGTGGCCGATCCAGCCGAGCCCGATCCCGGCCTCGGTGCAGGAGGTGATCCCCTCCCGGAGATAGTCCCGGGCCGCTGTGGAGATCGCCTCCACGAGCTGCCCGCGCGGGTACGGGTACCGCAGGGCCTGGACGAGCAGCTGGGCCTGTTCTTCGAGCAGCCCGTTGGGACGGCCATCGTCGTCCAGGGAGATGATCCCGCCCGAGGGCACGGCGGCGCCGCCGAGCACGCCCGCTTCCGTGAGCGCCCTGGAGTTGACCACCGACATGTGCGCCGAGGTGTGCCGGAGCAGCACCGGGTGTCCGGGCGCCGCCCGGTCGAGGGCGTCGCGGTGGGGGTGCCCACCGGTCTTGTTCTGGTCGTAGCCGGAGCCGACGATCCAGCTGCCGTCCGGCTGGGTCCTGGCCCGGTCGGCGACCGCGGCGTAGATCTCCTCAAGCGAACCCGTCGCGGACAGGTCCAGTTCCCCGCGCGAGAGCCCGTACAGGACCATGTGATTGTGCGCGTCGTTGAAACCGGGCACCACGGTGGCGCCTTCGAGGTCCTCCACCCAGGTGGCCCTGACGCCGTCGAGTTCCTCGTCGAGTCCCACGACACGCCCGTGGTGGATGCCGATCCGGCGGGCTCCCGGCCGTGCCGGGTCGATCGTCACCGCGTTCACGTTGGTGAGAATGGTGTCGATGCGCATCTAGACCTCGCTCACGACCACGAGCGAGCGGAACCAGGAGGTCCACGGCCTGGCCGTCCCACTTACCGGGTCGATCTTCACGATCGCCCGGCGGCCTCGTGCGACGGTGGTCTCGCCGTCGGCGCAGTGCCAGCGGTGAACCGCGCTGGTCCGTCCCACATGTTCCAGCCACAGTTCGACGCGGAGCACGGTGGGCGCGGTGACGGGGGCGAGGAACTCGGCGGAGAACTCCCGCACGGCGTAGACGATGTCCTCGTGCCGCTCCTCGACGTGCCGCCATCCCCGGCCCAGCGCCTCGAACCAGGCAGTCAGCGCGCGCTCCACGTGTACGGCGTACCTGCTGTTGTGCAGGTGGCCGTTGACGTCAAGCTCGTCGAAGTGGACCGGGCTCTCCCAGGTGAAGTGCGCCGTCATCGCCACACCCCCTCGGCCCGGTCGTAGGAGCCCTCCGCGTCACGCGGCAGCTGCCCCTTCGAGACGCGTTCCGAGGCGGTCAGCGGAAGCTCCTCCCGGAACTCCCAGTAGCGGGGCACCTTGAAATAGGCGAGCCGCTCGGCGCAGAACTCGGCGAGGTCGTCCGGTGACACCTCCTGGGACAGGGTTATGTACGCCTTGACCTCCTCACCCCGCAGGTCGTCGGGGACCGGCACCACCGCGGCGAGCCTGACAGCCGGGTGCCGGTGCAGGACCTCCTCCAGCTCGGCCGCGGAGATGTTCTCGCCACTACGGCGGATCATGTCCTTGAGACGACCGGCGTAGTAGACGCGTCCCGCCGCGTCCTGCCGGACGAGGTCGCCGGTGGGGAACCAGCCGTCGCGGAACGGGCTCGGCAGGCCGAGGTATCCGGCCATCACCCCGGCTCCGCGCAGCATGAGCTCACCGGTCTCCCCGGGCCGCACCTGAGCGCCGTCCGGGTCGGCCACGCGGATCTCACGGTGCGGGAGCGGGCGGCCGATGCAGCCCGTGCCGACGGCGATGTCATGGTCCTCCGGGCCGACGCGCAGGTCGGCGCCCGTCTCGGTCATGCCGAAGGCCTCGAACCAGGGGGCCCCCCAGCGTTCCTCCAGCGCCGCGTGGAGCGCGGGCGGGATCGCCGAGCACTGGACCACGCGGACGCGGTGGTCACGGTCACGCGGGTGCGCGGGCATTCGCAGCAGCAGCGTGGGCATGAGCCCGAGGCAGTAGAAGTAGGTGACCTCGTGTTCGTGGATCCTGTCCCAGAAGGTCGACGGGTGGAACCGGTCGAGGATCACCAGTCGGGAGCCGGACAGCAGTGCCGCGGCCACGTTCCACTGTGGATCGACGTAGTGGAACGGCTGACAGGTGAGCATCACGTCGTCCGGGCCCAGGTTCGGGAACGAGGAGACCATGCTCGCGGCCAGCTCGGTCCAGTAGCGGTGCGGCAGCATGCAGCCCTTGGGCAGGCCGGTCGTGCCGGAGGTGTACTGGATGTTGAGCAGGTCGTCCGGCCTGGTCTCGTCGAGCACCGAGGGGGCCGGCGCGGGCAGGTTCTCGACGAACATCGGCACGACGGGCAGCCGCCCGGCCAGGGTGGCGAACTCGGCCGTGGTCACCAGGAGCTTCGCGCCGGAGTCGGTGATCAGATGCCCGGCGTCGTGGCTTCTGTAGTTGACGTTGACGGGCACCATCGCCGCGCCGAGGCGGCCGAGCGCCAGCCAGGTCAGGGGGAACTCGGGGACGTTGCGCAGCAGCACCGCGACCCGGTCGCCCCTGCCGATCCCGTACCCGGCGAGGATTCCGGCGAGCTCGGCGGTGCGCTGCTCGACCTCGGCGAAGGTGAGAGAGACACCGAGCGCGTCGAAGACCCAGGCCGTCCTGTCGGGCCAGCGGGCGGCGGCGTCGCCGACCGCCGCGGCGAGTGTCACGGGGTGAACTCGGGCGGCGTCGCCGGTGGTCGCGGCGAGCGTCATCGGATGAACTCCGCGCGTGGCGCGGCGTGCTCGCCGGTCCTCTCGGTCAGCAGCGCGCCGCCGACCTCGCGGGCCAGCGCGTCCTCGACGGTGCCGTCGGTTCCCTCGTCCACCAGGCGCTTGGCCAGGGCCAGCGCGAACGCGGGCTTGGCGGCGAAGGCTGCGGCGAGGTCGAGGGCGGCGCTCTCGTGCCGGCCGTCGGGGACGACCCTGGTCACCAGGCCCAGCCGGTGCGCCCGCGCCGCGTCGAACCGTTCGCCGAGGAGCACGAGCTCCTTGGCCTTGATCGGCCCGACGGCCAGAGTGAGCAGCCGGGAGATGCCGCCGGTGACGCTGAGGCCCACGGCGACCTCGGGGAAGCCGAACTGGGCGGACTCGGCCGCGACGACCAGGTCGCAGCCGAGCGCGAACTCGCAGCCCGCGCCGAGCGCGTAGCCGTGGACAGCCGCGATCACCGGGAAGGGCGCCCGGCGGATCCTGCGGGTCACGTCCTGGATCCGGTCGAGCCGCTCGCGACCGGCGATCGGGTCGAGTGGCTCGGGCTCGTCCTTGAGATCGTGGCCCGCGCAGAACGCCCGGCCGTTGCCGGCCAGTACGAGCGCGCGCACCCGCGCCGCGCAGGCCTCGTCGAAGGCGGCGAGCAGATCGTCCACCAGGCCGGGGGTGACCGCGTTGAGCCGGTGCGGGCGGTTCAGACGGATCACGCCCGTCTCGCCGACCAGGGTGAACTCGGCGGTCGCTGAGCTGACAGTCACTGGCACATCCTCAGAGACTTTCGATCGATCGATCGATCGACTGTGTCTCAATCTAGGGACTACTCCGAACCCGCGTCAACGGAAGAATCAGCTCAGATCGGTGGGCAGTCGCTCAGACCCGGGACGTCCGCTCAGTCCGGGGGCGTTTGGATCAGGGAGTGGCGGCTCAGGCCCGAGATTCGACTGTCCGTGACCTCCCGCGTGGGAGGAGGGGCCCCTCGGATCGGGTCAGGCCGGTGGGAGCTGCCCGGATATCGGAGTAGCCAGTCAGGCCAGCGAGAATCCGGTCAGTCCCAGCTCGTCCTCGACGGCCCGCGACAGCCAGGTCATCGCCTGCTTCTTGGTGATGCTGCGCTGCCGGACGACCATCTGCACGGATAGGCCGTCGAGGAACGCGGTGATCCGTCCCGCCGCTCCCTCGGGATCGTCGCACCGGAACTCCCCGGCCGAGACACCCTCGGCGATGAGGTCCGCGATCACCTCGCGCCAGCGGCTGTCGAGCTCGCGCAGGATTTTGCGGAGCTCGGGCACCCGTAGCGACGCCGACCACCCGTCGATCCACAGCACCCAGCCGGGCGCCGTGCCGGACGGCGCGTACAGCCGCAGGGCCGCGCGCAGGCGCTCCGGTGCCCCGGCGGATCGGGTGTGGATGGCCGCCAACTGCGCCAGGTCCTGCTGCGCGGCGTAGATGAACACCTCGGTGACCAGGCGTTCCTTGGTCTCGAAGTGATAGAAGACCAGCGCCTGGCTGATGTCCAGGCGGGCCGCCACGTCCGCCACCCGGACACTGGCCAGGCCCCGCTCAAGCACCTCGGCCATCGCGGCGGCCAGGATCTCCTCACGCCGGGCTTCGGGTCGTTTGCGGGCCACCCGCGACACGGTACTCAATTCCCGCCCCCGACGGCGTCGATCACGAACGCGAGGATCTCGGCCTCGTAGCGGTGGCGGGACTCCCGCCCGGCCGGGCCGGTATGGGCTCCGGCACCGGTCTCCGCGCGGAAGAGCACTCGGCCACCGCCGGTCGCACGCAGCTTCGCGACCCATTTGGCGGGCTCGTGCACCCCCACCCGGGGATCGTGGAGGCTGCCGGTGACCAGCAGGTCGGGGCGCGGATCCGGAGGGACGTTGTCGTACGGGCTGTAGGCCAGGATCCAGGCGTGGGCGTCCGGCTCCCGAGGGTCGCCCCACTCGTCCCACTCGTTGATCGTCAGGGGGATCGTCGGATCCAGCATCGTGGTCAGGCAGTCGACGAAGGGGACCTCGGCGATCACAGCCCGCCACCGGCCGGGCGCCTGGGAGTACACCGCGCCCTGCAGGAGCCCCCCGGCCGAGAGCCCTCGGGTGACGATCGGCCCGGCCCAGCCGTTCGCGGTGAGCATGTCTGCCACGGCCAGGTAGTCGGTGAACGTGTTGGCCTTCGCACCGAGCCGTCCCTGCGACCACCAGGTCCTGCCACCCTCGCCACCGCCTCTGACGTGCGCGATGGCGTAGACGAACCCGCGGTCGAGCAGGCTGGGGATGCCCGGCTCGAACTCCGGCCAGAAACAGGACTCGTAGGCGCCGTAGCCGTTGAGGAGGCAGGGGGCGGTACCGTCGCGCTCCAGTCCCCGGCGGTAGGCGAGCGTGACGGGGATCGGCGTCCCGTCGGCAGCCCTGGCGTGGACCCGCTCGGTGACGTAGGCGGAGGGGGTGTGGCCGGGCACCTCCTGACGTTTGAGCAGCCGCCATTCCCCGGTGTCCAGGTCGACGGCGTGCCAGGCGGGCGGATCGATCAGTGACCGCACCTGGACGACCACCTCGGTCGCGGGGTACTCCGCGTTCACGCCGAGGTCGAGCGCCATGTGCTCGGGCACGGTGACCAGCCGCTGAACGCCGGTCTCCCGGTCCACGACGCGCAGCCGGGTCGTGCCGCCGTGCCGCTCGGTCACCACCAGATGTCGCGCGAACGCGTCGCATCGCACGATCCTGGTGTCCGCCGATCCGGCGATTACCTCCTGGCCGGTCCCCTCGACCAGCCGGAACTCCTCCGCGTCGTCGTTGGTCACCAGGTAGAACCGGTCGCCGCCGTGCTCCACGGAGTATTCGATGCCGCGCCGGCGCGGCCGGACCACCTGCGGCGGGGCCTCCGGGGCGCTCGCCGGGATCAGCAGCGTCTCCGTGGTGTCGCGGCTGGCGGCCTCGATGAGGATGTACTCGCCCGACCGGGTGGCCCGCACCGTGATCTCGAACCGGGCGTCGTCCTCCTGGAAGACCAGCACGTCCGGGACGTTCTGGCCATCGCCGATCCGGTGCCGCCAGACCTGGAACGGCCGGTAGAGCTCGTCGTGGACGACGTAGAACAACACGTCCGAGTCCGCCGACCAGGCCGCGCCATAGTAGGTCCGCGGGATGCGGAGCGGAAGGTCCTCTCCGCCTGTCAGGTCGCGGACGCGCAGCTCGTAGACCTCGTCCCCGGTGACGTCGACCGAGTAGGCGAGCATCGAGCCATCCGGGCTGACCTCGCGCACCCCCAGAGCGAGAAATCCCCCCGGAACGGACGGCAGCTCGTTCTCGTCCAGCAGTACGTCGACCGGAGAGTTAAGGCTGCGGAAACGACACAGCTGCTCGAAGTCTCTTCCCGGCACCGTCCTTGTGTAGTAGAAAGAGCCCCCATATCGCCAGGCTACTGACTTGTCACTCAGGAGTGTGCGGCTGGACAGCTCCCCGAGGAGCACGTCACGGAGGGAGTGGAGGTGTTCGGTCTGTTGGTCGTACATGGCCCGCTCCGCCTGGAGGTGCCTATAGAGAGCTGGGCTTTTATGGTCACGCATCCAGGCGTACGGGTCAGCGGAGCGGCTTTGCATGCCCGGGACGGTAGCCCATCGCGGGGCCTGTCCGGCAGAGGGCAAAGCACATTAATTACTGAGTGACTAATCAGCAAGACCTCAGGAGAACCATGCGGAACGCCCCTCATCGCCTGCTGGCCGCCGCCGCGGCCGGCGCGCTCGCCCTGCTGCCCGCGGCGGCCCTCGCCGCGACCCCGTCCCCCCAGTCGAAGATCAGTTTCACAGTCGGCATGACCGAGGACATCGACTCGCTCAACCCGTTCGTCGGCGTGCAGAGCAACTTCTACGAGCTGACCGGAGTCATGTACGACCAGCTCATGGACTACTCCGCCAAGGACGGGACGCCCACCCCGCGGTTGGCCGAGTCCTGGTCCAGCTCCCCCGACGGCCTCACCTGGACCTACCGGATCCGCAAGGGGGTGACGTGGTCCGACGGCGTTCCGCTGACGGCCGCCGACGCCGCCTACACCTTCAACCGGATCATCAACGGCGAGACCGAGCAGACGAACTACGGCAACTACACCGCGCTGATGAAGGAGGCGTCGGCGCCCGACCCGCAGACCCTCGTGATCAAGGTCACCAAGCCTGGCTCCATCATGAACCGGCTGATCGTGCCGATCCTGCCCGAGCACGTCTGGAAGGACATCGCCGGCACATCCGTCGCAAGCTTCAAGAACGAGAACGCGGTCGGCTCCGGCCCGTTCGTCCTGACAGAGCGGTCGGTCGGCCAGTACGTCGAGTTTCGCGCCAACAAGAACTACTGGGGCGGCTCCCCGAAGGTCGACGCGCTGGTCTTCCGGGTCTTCAACAACACCGACGCCGAGGTCAAGGCGCTCAGGAACGGCGAGATCGACTTCGCGAACGACCTCTCCAGCGCCTTGTACGAGACGCTGAGGAACACACCCGGCATCACTTCGGTGCGCGGCGACTCCGGCAGCTTCAACGAGGTCGCCTTCAACGTCGGTGCGGCCACCGTCGACGGCAAGCCCATCGGGGACGGCAACCCGGCACTCAAGGACCCGGTGGTGCGCCGGGCCGTCTCCCACGCCATAGATCGTCAGACCCTCGTCGACAAGGTCATCGGCGGCTACGGGCGGCCGGGGAGCTCGGTCATCCCGCAGACCTGGACCACCTTCCACTACGACCCGGGCGCGACCGTCCAGACGTTCGACATCGCCCGAGCCAACGCCGACCTCGACGCGGCGGGCTACAAGCGCGGTTCCGACGGGATCCGGCACACCCCCGACGGCCGGACGAAGCTGAGGTTGCGGTTCTTCGCCCGGCAGGAGCAGGCCGAGTCCCAGCAGGTCGGCCAGTACGTGCAGGGCTGGCTCAAGCAGCTCGGCATCCAGGTGGACCTCAGGGTGATGGCCGAGGCCAAGCTCGGCGAGGTCGTCGGCAACGGCGAGTTCGACATGTTCGAGTGGGGCTGGGGCGTCGAGCCGGACCCGGACTTCCAACTGTCCACGTTCACCTGCGGGCAGCGCTCCAGCGGTGAGCCCGGCGAGTACTCCGCGGGCCTGTCCGACAGCTTCTACTGCAACAAGGACTATGACGCCCTCTACGAACGGCAGAAGGTCGAGCTGGACCCCGTCAAGCGGGCCGACCTGGTCAAACAGATGCAGAAGCTCGTCTACGACGACGCCCCCTACGCGGTGACGTACTACTACGACACCCTGCAGGCCTACCGCAGCGACCGGTTCACCGGTCTGGTCGCGATGCCGCAGCCCGGCGGTCCGCTGCTGTTCCAGCCGTCGGCCCAGTGGAGCTACCGGACCGTCGCGCCGGTCGGTGCCGAGGCCGCGGCAAAGAGCCAGGGCCCGAGCCTGGGCCTGTTCGCGGGCGGAGCGGTGGCCGTCGTGGCCGCGGCCGCGGTCGGGTACGTGGTGCTGCGGCGCCGTCGTACGAGCACCGCGGACGAGCGAGAGTAGCCGATGGCGCTCCTCCTCGAAGACCCCAAGGCCGTGGCGGAGACCACTGGCCGCGGTGGGGGCCTGTTCCGTACGATCCGCACCAAGGTCGTGGGCGCGCTGCTCACGCTCGGCTTCGTGCTGGTCTTCAATTTCTTCCTGTTCCGGGTCCTGCCCGGCGACCCGGCACGGAACCTGACCAGGAACCGAGCCATCCCGCCCGAACAGCTGGCCGAGATGCGCCGGGGCTTCGGTCTCGACCAGCCCCTGTGGCGGCAGTTCCTCTCCTATCTGGAGAACACCGCCCGGGGCGACCTCGGCATCTCCTGGCAGCACCACGCGCCGGTGTCGCAGCTCGTCGCCGAGCGTTTCTGGCCGACGGTGCTGCTGGTCGGGCTGTCCACGCTGCTCGCCGCGGTGATCGGCATCTGGATCGGCATCCGGGGCGCCTGGTGGCGCGGCGGCCGGTTCGACCGGGTCACCGACCTGCTGTCGAACGCGCTCTACGCGGTGCCGACGTTCTGGCTGGGGCTGGTGCTGCTCGTCGCGTTCGGCGACTTCTTCCCGACCGGCAACATGATCAGCCACGGGGTGAAGGGGCTGTCCGTCGAGGGCTTCGTGGACGTGGCGTGGCACCTCACGCTTCCGGTCCTGGCGATGACCTTCACCTATCTCGCGCAGTACAGCATGGTCATGCGCTCGTCCCTGCTGGACGAGATGGGCGCCGACTACCTGACCACCGCACGGGCCAAGGGACTCCGCGACGACCTGGTGCGCCGCCGCCACGCGGTGCCCAACGCGCTCCTGCCGACGATGACGCTGATCTTCCTCAATATCGGCTTCATCATCTCCGGTGCCGTCACCGTGGAGCGGATCTTCTCCTGGCCGGGGCTCGGGCAGCTGTCGTACGACGCCCTCAGCACTCCGGACTTCCCGGTCCTCCAGGGCACCTTCCTGGTGTTCTCCGTCTCGGTGATCGTCGCCAACCTGCTGTCCGACGTGCTGCTCACCGTCTTCGATCCGAGAGTGAGGCGCCCATGACCTCGGCACGCGCGCTCGCGTTCGCCCAGCGGCGGGCCTCCGCCGCCGCCGGCTGGCGGATGTTCCGCGCCGAACGGGCGGGGATGGCGGGCCTGGTGATCCTCGTGGTCTTCGCGGCCGTGGCGTTGCTGGCCCCGATCCTGGCCGCCGAGTCGGGCCTGGACGTCACCCGGGCGGACGGGCCGGGCAACGCGGGTCCGAGCCTGGACTACCCGTTCGGCACCGACAAGTCCGGCCGCTCGGTGCTCACGCTGGTGATCTGGGGCAGCCGGATCTCCCTGCTCGTCGGGCTGCTCGCGACAGTCCTGTCCATGGTGATCGGGACGGTCGTCGGGGTCCTCGCCGGGCACTTCCGCGGCGCGTCCGGAGCCGGGCTGATGCGGCTGACCGACTGGTTCCTGGTCATACCGTTCCTGCCGCTGGCGATCGTGCTCCAGACGATCCTCGGCCCGTCGCTGACCACCACGGTCGTGGTCATCGGCCTGACTTCCTGGCCGGGCACCGCCCGGCTCATCTGGGCGCAGACCCTCGCCGTCGAGTCCCGCCCCTACCTTGAGCGGGCGCGGGCGCTCGGGGCCGGGCACTGGCACCAGATGTCCCGGCACGTGCTGCCGAACGTCATGCCGATGGTCTTCGCCAACACCATCCTCACGGTGGCGATCGCGATCCTCTCCGAGAGCACGCTGTCGTTCCTCGGCCTGGGCGATCCGATCCGCATCTCCTGGGGAACCGTGCTGGAGCAGGCCTTCGACGCGGGTGCGGTGTCGGCGGGCAACCCGTGGTGGCTGCTGGCCCCGGGTCTCGGGATCGTCGCGATAGTCCTCGCCTTCACCCTGTGTGGCCGTGCCCTGGAGTCCGTGCTCAACCCCGCCCTCCGGGAGCGCTGATGCTGGAGATCTCCGACCTCACGGTCACCTACCGGACCGCTTCCTACGAGGTGCCCGCCCTGCGAGGGGTGGACCTCTCGGTCGCCCCCGGCAGAAGCCTTGGCATAGCCGGGGAGTCGGGCTGCGGAAAGTCCACACTGGTGGGCGCGGTGCTCCGGCTGCTGCCGAGGACCGCGACGGCCACCGGCCGGATCCTGTTCGAGGGCGAGGACGTACTGGAGATGTCCTGGGGCAGGCTGCGGGCCGTCCGCTGGGCCGGGGCGTCGATCGTCTTCCAGGGCGCGATGCACTCGCTCAATCCGGTCCAGCGGATCGGCGGGCAGATCGCCGAGCCGATCCTGCTGCACGAGAAGGCGACCGAGGCCGCCGCGCGCCGCAGGGTCGGCGAACTGCTGGAGCAGGTGGGCCTGCCCGCCGCGCGGGCGAACGCCCATCCGCACGAGCTCTCCGGCGGGCAGCGGCAGCGGGTGATGATCGCCATGGCACTGGCGTGCTCACCACGCCTGATCATCGCGGACGAGCCGACGACCGCGCTGGATGTGATGATCCAGGCCCAGGTGCTGACGCTTCTCCAGAATCTGGTGGCCTCTCGGGGCCTTGGGCTCGTCATGATCAGCCACGACCTGTCGGTGTTGTCGTCGGTCTGCGACGACCTGGCCGTCATGTACGCGGGCCGGGTAGTCGAGAACGGCCCCGCCGCCGAGGTCTTCACCGACCCCCGCCACCCGTACAGCGAGGCGCTCGCCGCCGCCTTCCCGGTGATCGGCGATCCCCGGTCGCGCCGCAACCCGCGCGGTCTCGCGGGCGACCCGCCAGACCCCGCCCTGCTGCCCGGCGGCTGCGCCTTCCACCCGCGCTGCCCGGTCGCCCTCCCCGAATGCGCGACCGCCGACATCGCCCTGTGGCGGGTGGACCCCTTCCGCAGCGCGGCCTGTGTCCGCGTACGCCCCGTGGCGTCCGCCCGATCCGAGGAGGCACCCGTATGACGCACTCCGGACCCGGCGAGGAGCCGGTGCTCACCGCCCAGGGGTTGCGCGTGCACTACCCCGCGCACGGCGGAGGCCGTGGCGCCTCCCGGGCCGTGGACGGCGTCGAGCTGGACGTCGCCCCCGGCGAGATCGTCGCGCTGGTGGGGGAGTCCGGCTGCGGGAAGACCACCCTCGCGCGCGGTCTGCTCGGGCTGGAGCGGCCCACCGGCGGGCAGGTGCTGTTCGAAGGGAGGCCGCTGCTGTACTCCAGCAGGGCGCTGAAGCGCTACCGGCGCTCGGTGCAGCTCGTGCTCCAGGACCCGACCGGGGCGTTGAACCCGCGTCACACCGTCTACGAGGCGGTGGCCGAGGGGCTGCGGATCCATCGGATCGGGGAGGAGGCGGAGCGGGTGGCGGCGGCCCTGGCGCGGTGCGGGCTCAGGCCGCCGGAGCGGTTCTTCCGGCGCTACCCGCATGAGCTGTCCGGCGGGCAGCGGCAACGCGTGGTCATCGCGGGCGCGCTGGTGCTGGAGCCCCGCATCCTGATCGCCGACGAGCCCGTCGCCTCGCTCGACGCCTCCGTGCGCGGGGAGATCCTCGGACTGCTGCTGCGGCTGCGCGACGACCTCGGCCTCGCCGCCTTGGTCGTCACGCACGACCTCGGGCTGGCCTGGAACATCGCCGACCGGATCGCGGTGATGTACCTCGGCCGGATCGTCGAGTCGGGGCCGGTCGAGGATGTGCTGGGCGATCCCCGGCATCCCTACACGCGCGCGCTGGTCTCGGTGCTGCCCGAGTCGGGGACGGCAGCCACGGTGCTGACCGGGGAGCCACCGGACCCCACACGGGTCCCCGCGGGCTGCCGGTTCCATCCGCGCTGCCCCGTCGTCGCCTCGGGCGAGGCCGAGCGGGCCGGGCATCTGGACCTGTGCCTCGGCACGGATCTGCCGATCCTGCCCGCCGGCCGGGACGTGCACCGGGCCGCCTGCCATCACGTCACGTCCCCCGCCGAGCCGGCCGTCGCGCCGCCCGCCGTGACGGAGCCGTCGGCGTGACCTCGGAGCGGCCGTGCGCTGGGCGGCCGTACCCCTGTGCCGGATCCGCCGGCCCGGCACAGGGGTACGGTGTCCGCCGGTCCGGCACGGGCGCGCGGCCCGTTTCAGCCGAGCAGTTTGGCCAGTTCCCCGGCGGGCAGCGCGTGGGAGGTGTTCCCGTCGCGGCCGGTGACCGTCTCGGCCTGGAGCAGGCTGTTGAGCACCGCCTCCTCGGTGGCGTCGACGACTGCCGCGAAGTAGGGATCGAGCGCCCTGCCACCCAGCGGGGCGTGCGCCGGCGCGGTTCCGCGTGGGACACGCAGGCCGGTGGCGAGCGCGAGGAAGATCTCGCCGCTCGCGTGGTGCGCGGTGCTGCCGGTGCGGGCCAGGCCCAGTCCCGCGCGCTTGGCGAGCCTGCGGCAGGCGGCCGAGTCGAGCGGCGCGTCGGTGAGCACGACCACGATGCACGAGCCGGCGGGCGGCGCGATCGGCTCACCCGGCGCGGTGGGGTCGGGCAGCAGGCGCCCAGCGGGGACGCCCGCGACCGTCAGCCTGCCGCGTTCCCCGAAGTTGGTCATCGTGAGGACTCCGACCGTGTGGCCGTCGGGCAGCACCCGGGAGGCCGTGCCGATGCCGCCCTTGTAGCCGAGGCAGCTCATCCCGGTACCCGCGCCGACCGCACCCTCGGCGAATCGCGTGCCGCCCGCCGAGGCGCGTGCCTCGGCGAGGGCGGCCCGGACGTCGTCCCTGGTCACCTGCATGCGGCGGGTGTCGTTGAGGAAGCTGTCGTCGCACTCCGCGACGATCGGAATGATCACATCGTCGGAGCCGATCGCGGGCTGCTCCTCCATGAGCAGCTCGCAGGCGGCGTCATACACCCGGCCGAGCTGCATCGTCGAGGTCAGGAAGATCGGCGACTCGGCGAGCCCCCACTCCTGGCCCGTGATGAAGCCGGTGCACTCACCTGCTCCGTTCAGGATCGCGCCGCCCATCGGCACGGGCGAGGTGAACAGGTCACCACCCGGGTCGAGCACCGTGACGCCGGTCCTGGCGATCCCGCGCCCCACGGGCGGTGGCTCCTCGTCCCGCCGGACGGTGGCATGGCCGAGCCCGCAACCTGGCACGTCGAGCACGGAACCGGTCCGCCCTGACGGGTACGGGCCAAGGACTACTTGAAGATCAGCTAGGCGCGACATGCCAGGATGGTATCCGATCAAATAGGGATGATCTATGACAAATAACTTAAAAATCCCGGTGGTCTGGGACCCGGCCTGCCTGCGCCACGAGCCCGCAGGCGAGGTGTGGCTCGGTGTCAGGGACGCCGGAACCGAGCTGCCCGAACGGGCAGTGGTCATCCGGGACGCGCTGGCCGCGGCCGGTGCGCCGATCGTCTCCGCCGTCGCGCACGACGACTCCGTGCTCCGCGCGGTGCACGGTCCCGAACTGCTCGATCACCTGGCGACGATCTGGACCGCGTGGGAGAAGGCCGGATACCCGTCCGAGTACGGTCGCGACCGTGTCGTCCCCTACGTCTTCCCGACCGAGGGCATGCTCGGGGGGCTGCCGGTCCGCGAGCCGAACGCTCCGCACGGCAGGACGGGGCGCTACTGCTACGACACGATGACGCTGATCGGGCCGGGCAGCTGGGCGGCGATCCGCGCGGCCGTGGACGTGGCCCTCACGGCCGCCGACCTGGTCGCCGAGGGGGCTCCCGTCGCGTACGGGCTCTGCCGCCCGCCGGGTCACCACGCGACCCGCGACGCGTTCGGCGGATCCTGCTACCTGAACAACGCCGCCATCGCCGCCGAAGCCCTGCGGGCGGCCGGCGCGGAGCGCGTGGCGATCGTCGACATCGACGCCCACCACGGTAACGGCACGCAGGCGATCTTCTACGACAGGGCCGACGTCTGGTACGGCTCCGTGCACGTCGATCCGGGGGCGGGCTGGTTCCCGCACTACGCGGGATTCGCCGACGAGCGGGGCGGCGGCCCGGGCCGGGGAGCCAACCGGAACCTGCCGCTGGCCCCGGGAACGGGTGACGAGGGCTGGCTCGCCGCGATCGACGCCCTCTGCGAGGAGGTCCGTGCCGAGGCCCTTGTGCTCTCACTCGGTCTGGACGCCGCCGTCGCCGATCCGGAGAGCCCGCTCAGGGTCACCGCCGACGGCTACGGGCAGGCCTGCCGCCGGATCGCCGCCCTCGCCCCGACCGTGGTGATCCAGGAAGGCGGGTACGAGCTGACCTCCCTTGGGGACCTGACCGTCGCGGCCCTGCGGGGTGCGGAAGAGGCTCTCTGACGGGGAACGGGTGTCCTCCGGATCAGGGTCTCGGGTCACCGCCTTCGCGGCCCGTTCTCCGTACGGCGAAACCGCCAGGGGCAGGCGCAGGGCCTCCACCTGCTGTTCCTCGTCGCCGTGGTTGATCGCGAACAGCCACTCGCCGCGCCGTACGAGATCCAGCCAGGCTTGAACGCCTGGTTGGCCGGGGAGTGCTCATTGAACCCGAGCTCGGGCTGTTCGCACTGCCCCGAGCGAACCATCGCGGGTAGGCGCCCGCCACCCAGGCTCAGACGGACGGAAGCCGTCTCCCGTTGAGATGCAGGCGCTTACTACAGTACGGCGCGTGCCAGGGCGTTACCCTTGCCCGGCGCGACCGGCGCGGTCAGGAACACCGGCGTCTGGGCCATGAAACGCGGTCGCGTCCCCCGGTGCTCGTCGGCCGCGTGCACGGTCAGCGGGTGAACCAGGTACATGTCGCCCGGCTGCCCGGTCGCGTACGCCGTCGGCCTGTCCTTGGAAGCCGCATCCAGTAGCGGCCCGGCCTCGAACGGGTCGAGCACCTGCTCACCCAGCACCCCGGCGGCGTCCTGATGCGAGCCCACCCTGATGCGGGTCGGCGCGTCGTCGTCCCCTACCTCTGACAGCAACACCAGCAGCAACATCGTCTCCGGCCGTCCCGACACGGCCCACGAGCCGTCGGGCCGGGCCACAGAGGCGTCGATGTGCCAGCCCCGATCGTCGACCGGCGCCACACCGGGGAAGCGGATCGGCATGTTGCCGATGGCCCCAGGCGGCACCCACCCACCGGGACCGGCCACCTCGTCCAACGCCTCACGCAGCCGCGGACTGCCCACGAGCTCACCGAAGGGTCCGTGGCCGGTCAGGTCGGCGGCCCATACCACGGGCTGCCGCCAGCCAGAGGGGTCGTCAGGTGACAGGCCGATCTGCTGCCATACCAGCGCCCTGGCCGCGTCCCCGATCTCCCGGGGTACGGCCGCCTCCAGCTTGACGAACCCTTCGGCAACAAAACGGTCAACATCCACCATCGCCATACGAGCACCATAACGACGCCGTCCACCGATTTTCCGGACGCTACTCCTACAGATATGCAGGCATCAACCACTCGTACACCCTCAAAGCGATCCTTGATCGGCTGTCCCGTACCAGCGCCGGCCCTCCGAGGTCGGTAAGGATCGCGGGAGGTTGTTGGCCGTGCTCCAGCGCCAGCCCTTCGGGGGCGCTGAGGGGCGCGACACATCTTCCTGGGTAGGGGGCGTGCGGTTGTGTCTGCTCCGTGGGCGATCCCTGGTTGTGCACCACCGCCCGCGCGGAGTTGGGGGCGCGGCGGTACGGAAGGTGGGATCGCCGTGCCGCCGCGCGGTTCAGGGTGGGTCCGTCGGTTCGGCGTAGTGCTCCCCGAGGCACCCGGCGATGCGGCGCGCGGCCTGCGGTAGGTCGTCTGTCGGCGCCTGCTCTGCGGGCTCTTCGAGGAAGCAGACGCCCCAACAGAAGACCGTGCCCGCCTGGTCGGCCCACACGGTCAGGTCGGCGTTGATCACGAGGCGGGGCTGTCCCTGGTCGTAGGAGATGGTCGGGTAGATGCGGTGGGTGTGCAGCTCGGTGCGCAGGTGCTTGAGGGCGGCGACGGCGCCGGGGTGCCACCTGGTGGCGTTCAGCTGCTCGCCCGCTGGGGTGTCAGGGTGAGGGATCACGGCCGGCTCCCCTCCGGAGGCGAGGGGTGTGGCCCCAGGGCTCGTCCGGGGTGCCCTGGGGGTAGGGCGAGGGGTACGGGCCCCGGGGCTGCGGAGGGTGGCGGGTCCGGGTGACTGGCCGCGCCGGGTGTGGGCGGTGTGGGGGCGGGTGGCGAGGCCCGCCAGAGGTCGAGTTCCGCCTGTTGCATGAGGTCCCACAGGGCGGTGGCGCTGCTCGCGCAGACGATGCGGCACTCGTTGGGGTCGGTGCACTGCCAGGCCTCGAAGCGGCGATGGCGCAGGCTCCAGATGACGAACCAGTCAGGTGCGTGCTGTTGGACCTGCTGGGCGGCTCGGGCCGCGTCGAGGTCAGCGAGGGTCAACATGCTCGGCCAGGATCACATCGGCCAGCAGGGGCAGCCCGTTGCGCACCACATCGGCTGCGTCTTTGGCGCGCAGGATGGCGTGGTGTTCGGCGAGCTGCCCGGCAGCCGCGAGCAGTGTCGGCTCGGAGCTGAGCAGCGGGCTGCCTGCGTGGTTGAGTTCGGGGCTGGTCCACCAGAAACTTTCGCCGTCGGTGTAGGCCAGCAGTCCGTGGTGGACAGAGACGATGGCGTTGCCGGAGACAAGTTCGTGGACGTCCGCGCGGATGTGATGCAGCTCGGCCAGTATGGCGGCCAGGTCCTGGGCGTACTCCACGGCGGTCGGCGGCACGGCGGTCACCGGGGAGGCAGGTTGGCCACCGCAACTGCACGCGGGGGTGTCGCCCCGCTCCGGGCTCGCGCTCACGCCGCGACCCTCTGGCGGTACGGGTGGTGTCGCCAGGACGAAGGAGTGTCCGGTGAGCGGTCCCGGCCGGGAGCGACGGTGAGCCTCGGCCGGAGAACTTGGTAGGTCGGGCGCGGGTCTTCGGTGCCGGGGATGTCCGATAGGACAGTGAGCGTCCGCTGGACCAGGGGTGTGACGTGCTTGCGACGGCCCAGGTTGGTGTGCGGCGGTGAGACGGCAGGTTCGGCGGGTCGTGGGTGTTGCGGCTGGCGGCCCGCGTTCTGGGGTGGGTGTTCGGATGCGCGTGCCGCGATCAGGGCTCGCCGTCGGGTGAGCGAATCCCGAGCGAGCGCCAGGCGAGCCACGCGATCCTCGTGTGTCTCGACCGGTCGGTGCGGGTGGCCTGCGCCGGGCATCACCGGGCGGCGCGCGTCTGTACGCCCGGCGGGCCGGGTGCGGGCCGATGGAGTCTCGCGCTCGGCCTGGCGGGGTGCGGGCACGACCGGAGCGAGTTGCGTGGTGACCCCGTGGGCAGGCTCGAAGGTCGGCAGGGTGCGGCCCAGGCCGAGTCGGCGGCGCACATCGAGGCGCTCGGCCATCAGCTCACCGGACGGTTGCGCGTACTCGTGGTCGGTGGCCCGGCCGGGGCAGCCGTGCGCGTACGGCGCGTGCCCGCAAACGGTGCACCCCATCGGCAACGGCGGGCTCTCAGCGAAACAGCCGCAGCCGCTCGCCATAGTCCGATCCAGGAGCAGGGGACTAAGGTTGTTCATGGGTCGGGAGCGCCTTCCTGGTCAAGGGTCCGTTCGAGCGTTCGCAGCGCTGAGCGGGCCCGTCTTTTTAAGGTGGTTTGTCCTACGGGGGACGCTGGTCACGTCAGCCTGTCTGGGCGAACCAGCCCTTTCGGGGGGCGATAGTCTTGGGACTATAGTCGGCCGACAGCAATCCTCTGTCAATTATCCCAAGACAATTTTTGGTGGAAGGGAGAGTTGGGTGATGGCCGTGCACTCGCGTTACCTTGACCTCGCCGCTCAGATCCGGACACGGATCGAGGCCGGCGAGTGGGAGCCTGGAACCAAGCTCCCGCGTCTGGACGACTTCGCATCGCAGTACGGCGCGAACCGGGACACGATCGGCCGAGCGATCGGAGTACTGGAATCGGAGGGCTTCGTCTGGGCGGTGCAGGGGCGGGGGATCATCGTCCGGCACGGCATGATGCGGCTGCGCAGGCCACGCGGGAACCTGGTGAAGCGGAACGTGGCCACCGACAGCCCCGGCTACTCCTTCCCGTCGGCCTCCGGCCAGGAAGTCTGGAAGCACCATGTCCCGCCGACCACGTCCGTCGAGCCTCTGGCAGACCCACGGATCGCGAAATTACTGGGTGTTCCGGCTGGCAGTCCGGTGATGCGTCGATTCCGGGTCACCGGACCCGAGTCAGAACCTCCATTCCAGATCAACATCTCGTGGATCCACCCGCGTGGCGTCGCTGACGCCCCCGAGGTCGATGCCCAAGCTCCCGGCCCAGGTGACTGGCTGTACCGGCTGGAGAGGGCAGGCCACTGGCCCATCAGCTGGATGGAGATCCACAGGGCACGGATGCCGACCAAAGACGAGGCCGGTCTGTTGGAGATCCCCGTCAGTCTGCCTGTGCTGGAGATCGTGCGCGTGGGCACCTCGGGAGGCGACGGCCGGCCGATAGAGGTGACGGAGTACATCGTGGCCAGTGACCGTGTCGAAACCGTGCACGTTCTCCATCGCGACGAATCCGCACAAGCCTCATGGCCCGACGACACCGAGACGGGCGAGTGAACGAATGTCCCTCACTGTTGAAGCCGCCGCCCGCACCCACATCGGACTCGTGCGCCGCCGCAACGAGGACGCCGTCTACTCAGGTCGCTCCCTGTTCGCCGTCGCCGACGGTCTTGGCGGCCACATTGCCGGCGACCTTGCCAGCACCACCGTGATCGAAGCCTTGCGACCCTACGACCGTCAGGTCGACCCTGCGGACCTGCCCTCCGTCCTGGGGCGAGCGATCTACGAAGCCAGCCAGGCCCTGCGCCGCAGGACCGAAGCCGAACCCGAGCTGGCAGGCATGGCCACCACACTGGTGGCGATGCTGTGCTCCGGGACGACGGCGGTCTTGGCGAACGTGGGCGACTCCCGCGCCTACCTGCTGCGCGATGCCGACTCCAACACCGGCGGGGTCTCGGAGATCGTCCAGATCACCGAGGATCACACCTACGGGAATCTGGTGGCCGACGCCGGCAGCGTGCCGAACCTGCCCGGACGAATCTCCCGCTTCCTCGACGGCCGGGCCGATGGCCGCTCCCCCGACCTCACCGTCCGGGAACTCCACTCCGGTGACCGGTTCCTGCTGTGCTCGGACGGGCTGAGCTCGGCCGTTCCCGGTGAGCTCATCCGAGACGCTTTGCGTTCGTCGAAGGATCCAGAAGAGGCAGCTGATCGCCTCATCGCATTGGCCATCGACCATGGCGGCCCCGACAACATCACCGTAATCGTCATCGGCGTAGCGGGTATCCACGACAGCGATCTCTGATTCGACTCACGCTGGGACGCCCCGTCTGTCAGGGCCTGATCGGCAGGGCGCGTACTTCCTGCAGAGGGCGAAAGGCGTTTCGCCAGTCGACTGGCTCGCGGCCACCCGCATGGCACCATGGATGGTCTGGTGCAGATGAAACTCGGGCATCAGTGTTTGTATCCATCCGAACCGCTCGGTCGGCTGATCAACCGGTTTCCGGCTCGCTCGCCAGGAGTAGCGGCCGGGCCGGGCTCAAGGACAGCGATCTCCCAGGAGATGCCCACTACGAGCTGCCCGTCCGGATGCCAGGCCAGAGCGGAGATCGGCCAGGGGAAGCGCACCGGGGGCGCCATCTGCTTCCCGGTCCGTAGGTCCCACGTTCTGAGGGTTCGGTCCCAGCCTCCGGATACGGCCTGCCGCCCTCGGATCGCCACCGCTGTCACCGCGCCCGCGTGGCCCGCCAACGGCCGGTCCCGGCCGTCGCGCAGGTCCCAGAGCCGCAGGCCTCCGCCTCCGACGAGGGCGAGGTCGCCCTCTACCGCGATCGCGTGGACCACGCCGGTGGGCAGACTCCCCAGCCGCTCGCCGGTGCGCACGTCCCATAGCCGGGTCGTCCCGTCGGAGCCGCCGGTGAGGATCGTCCGGCCCGTGACGGCGACCGCGTCGATCGCGCAGGGAGACACCGCGCATCGTGACTCGCCGGTCCGCAGGTCCCAGATGCCGACCAGGCCGTCCTCCCCGCCGCTGACGGCGGTGGAGCCGGTGGCCGCCAGCGCGTGTACGGCACCGGCGTGGCCGGATAGGACCTGGATTTCCCCGGTTTCCATGCCCCACGTCCGGATCAAGCCGTCGTTCCCTCCGGCGGCGAGGACGATACACCGGCCATCGACCGTGGCGGTTGCCACCGTCGTGATCAAGGAGCCCTGGCTTGTGAACTTTCCGGAATGGCGCGTGCCATCGGCCAGATCTTTGACGTCGAACCAGCTGCCTTCCTCGTACGCGAAGACGACGACGGGCCGCCCGTAGGCGACGCCGAGCGCAACAGCCCCGACCCGGGGGTTGCCAGGGAGCGGCCTGCTCCGGCGGGTGCGCAGATCCCATACTTGTACGGCCCCGGAGGAGGCGCAGGTAACGGCCAGATGCCCCACCGTGGCGATGCCCCGGCCGGACTCGCCGAGCGGCTTGCCCCACTCCTCGCCCGTGCGTAGGTCCCACACCCGCCCCCGCCTTCCGGCGGCCCCGGCGACCGCGACGGAACGACCGTTCACCTCGGCGGTGGCCACAGCCGTGACCCGGCCGGGCACGGATCTCCCACGCTGTCTGCCGGTACGCAGGTCCCAGATCCGCAACGTGTCATCCTCACCGGAGGTAACGGCGACGGGGCGCCCGGCCACATGAGCGGTCGCCACCGCGCGCACCGGTCCGACGTGGCCGGTCAGCGGCTCGCCATACCGCTTCCCTGTGCGGAGGTCGAAGATCTGCACCGTTGCGTCGTCGCCGCAGGTGACGATTCGCTTACAGCCGTCCAGCCGTACCGTGGCCACTCCGTTGACCGCGGCACCGTGCCTGACCGTCCACGCCTTCCGCCCACCGCGGACCCACACCGTGTCGTAGCGCACAGCCAGGATGAGGAATCTCCCGACATCCTTGACCGTCGCCAGGGGCCAGGCCTGGTGAATGGCGTCAAACGTCCACGACTCGCCGGTGACCGGATTCCACGCCTCCAGGCGATCGTAGTAGGGCACGAGAACGATGTCGCCCATGAGTGCCACCGTCTCCACCGGGTACCGCCCGAGCCGCCTCTCGCACAGCGGCCGGGCCGTACGCAGATCCCAAGAACGCAGCACGCCGTTGTCGCTGCCAGTGATCGCGACGGGCATCCCGTCCACTATTCCCGCGGCCACGCTGTACACCCCACCCGTCTGGTTGTCCCAAGAGGGGCGTACCTGCTCGTTCCACTGCCTGCCGTCAGCCCAGGCGACCCGCCAGGCGTCGTGCTCCGACTCCAGGCGTGGCTCACCGGTCGCGCCGTAGCGGGCCGCGTGCACCTGCAGTAGCCACCTGCGAACATCGGGAACGGCCCGGGAGAACTCCTCTCCCGAGGCTAGGTAGGCCGTGCGGTAGCACTTGGCCCACTGGCCACCGACCTTGTCCAGCATCGGGAACAACCGATCGGGATCGGCATGGATCAAAGGGCGAGCACCGTTCCGCAGGAACGCATCCAGACGCCCGCCCCGAATCGCTCGCTCAAGCCTCTCCATACGGAGATTGGACAGGTCACGCGTGGCCGATCCGCCTCGCAGGCAATCGCTGATCCGCGCGGCGATGGCCGACCGGCTGTCTTCGGGTCTCACCATCTCTTCCCTTTGTCGTTACCGGCATCTGCAGGCTTGGCCTTGGTCGCGCCAGATACCAGAGCCCATGACGAGGTTAGGGACCGGTACTGGTAAACGGCTTGTGGATCACTCCAGCACCTCAAGAGGGGCCCGGTGGCAATGAAGAAAATTCCAACGAAGTAGCCTTTGGCCTGCGGTGCACCCGGACCCTATGGCTAAGGTCTCGATTCGCTTACGGTGTGGATCATGAGCGACGGCGACCCTCAGTTCGAATACGGCGTGGGCCGACGGCCGTTGTGGCCGGTGCGAGATCGGGACGCCGAGGTCATCGGTGATGAACGACCGGGGCTGTCACCCGGCGTGGTGGGCCCCTCGACGCGGTTTAGCCGACCAGTCCCGGCAGGACACCGGTGATTTCGGAGTCGAATGTTCGCAGCTGTCTGGTCCTGCCGGTGTGGACGTCCAGCGCGTACAGCGTTGGCGTGCCCGAGCCGGGGAATTCGGGTACGGCGAGCAGAGTCACCTCGGTGTCGCTCACCCAGCCGCCCAGGTGGGAGGGAATCAGCTCTTCCAGGATGCCCTGGACCGGCACCTCGGGGTTTTCGCGACCGCTGATGGCATCGATCGTGACGATCGTCCGAAGGCGCTCGGGCGTCGGTTTGGCATCGCGGCCCCGGGTCGAGCCGATTCTGGCCAGGGTGCGCCCGTCCGGGCCGAGGGCGCTGAAGCGGTAGGTGAAGTCCTTGATGGTGATCGGCTCGTTGCCCAGGACCCGGATCCGGGTGGTTCTGTCGTACGGCCTCACCAGCGTGATCGGGCTGCCGCCGTCGCCGACGCTCACCGGGAACCAGTCGCCGTTCAACGTGGTCGTCTTACCTTCCGCCATGTCGATCAGGACGCTGTACGGCTTGGATCTGCCGCCAAAGTTCGTATAGATCAGGTGCAGGCCGTTGGGAGACAGGCGTAGAAAGTTCTCACCGGCGAGCCCGTTCTTGGAGATCGTGAGCGGCGCCTTCCAGATTCGGCCGCTCCGCAGGTCGCGTACCTCGAAGGTCTGCTGCTTCTCGCTGTAGTAGGCGATCCGCCGGCCGTTCTGCGTGATCGCCACCGGGCCGAGCAGCACCTTCTTGTTCGTGTTCTCAAGGCCCAGGGCGGCGGTGAGCTCGTAGGTCACTCCGGAGGTGGTGACCACCCGCCATTGGCCGTCGGCACAGTCCGTATCGTCGATCGTGGGAGGCGGGCAGAAGTAGGTGTAGGCGCGGGCCAGCGGTCCGACGTCCTTCTTCGGCAACACGGGGGCGACCTCGGGGACAGGCGTCAGCACGATGGGTCTTTCGCCGTGTGGACCGCCGTTGACCACGGTGACCATACCGCCCGTCAGCACCGCCACGGCGGTGGCCACAGCCAGTGCCAGGGTGATGGCGCGCCTGTGCTTGGCACCCTTGAGGGCACGTTCGGCCAGATCGATCTGGGGGGCTTCGTTGGCGATCCGGTGTAGTTCGTCGCGGAGCAGGTTCATCGGTGCACCTCCGTCGGCACGTCGGCGAGCAGGTCGGCTAGTTCGGGGGCCAGGACGCGCAGGCGCGACAGAGCGTGGTGTGTCTGGCTCTTGACCGTGCCGAGCGAGCAGCCCATGAGCTGGGCGGTCTCGTGTTCGGTGCGATCCTCGAAGAAGCGCAGGACGAGCACTGCCCGCTGGCGCGGGGTCAGCCTGCCGAGTGCCTGACGCAGGGCCAGGCGGCGTACGGTCGACTCGTCGTGCGACCGGCCGTGTTCGGGCAGTGTGGCGCTCGGCAATTCAACGGTTTTCCGTCTGCGCCATGACAGGTGCTGATTGATCAGCGCCTTGCGGGTATAAGCCTCGACATTGCCGTTTCTGGCGATCCTGGGCCAGCGGAAGGCGACCCTGGTGAGGACCGTCTGTAACAGGTCTTCGGCAAGGTGGGCATCTCCAGTGAGCAGGTATGCGGTCCGCATCAGCGACTGCTGGCGGGCATACACGAATTCCTGGAACCCCTCGTAGCGGTCCATGCACTAAACAACTCCGCCGAGGGGTCGAGGGTTGGAAGCGAGCGCCGGAAAGTTCAGGAATCCACGGCGGGGTAGGTGCCGATCGAGTGTCCTGCCGGGTCGCGTCTCCGGCCGTCTCCGGCAAGGAAGGCCCGGTGTATTCCCCGGTCGGTGTGTCGTACGGCCCGGCTGAGGGCAGGTCGCTGGCCGGACGCCGCGCGGTTCGCGTACGTCAGGACTCCAGGTCGGTGCGTGTCCTTACGGCGAAACCGCCGGGAGGTAGGCGTAGGCCCTCCACTTCGTGTTCCTCGTCGCCGTGGTTGATGGCGAAGAGCCAGTCGCCGCGTCGGACGAGTTCCACGGGGGCGGGGGACAGGCCCAGCAGGCGGGCGTAGGCGGCGTCGGTCAGGCGGGTGGAGATGTAGAGGGCCGTGCCGGAGCCGTACGGGTGGCGGGTGATGGCGGGTTGGCCGGAGAGGGGGGTGCCCAGGGTGTACGGGCCGGTGTAGACGGCCAGGGCCTCGGCGCCCTCCAGGTGTACGTGCTCGCTCCAGAAGGTGCCGGTCTCCGCTTGGTCGAAGGTGCCGGCTCCGGGGCGGGACCGCGTGGGGGGTTCGGCCTGGTCGGGGATGCGCGCCGAGGTTCTGGCCTCGGTGGGTACGGGGTCGGCCGGGCGCAGGCCGGATCCGTTCGGGGGCGGGGCGGACAGGGTGAGGGTGACCTCGGGGGGCAGGGGATGGAACTCCTCGACTCTGATGCCGAGGAGGTCGCGGAGGGCGCCGGGGTAGCCGCCGAGGCGGACGCGGGCGTGCTCGTCGGCGACGCCGCTGAGGTAGGAGACCACCAGGGTGCCGCCGCCCGCGACGTAGCGGCGCAGGTTGTCGGCGTCGGCGTCACAGATGAGGTAGAGGCTCGGAACGAGGACGAGCGGGTACGCCGACAGGTCGGCGGAGGGGTGGACGAGGTCGGCGGTGACGCCGTGCCGGTAGAGCACCCGGTGCGCCTGGCGTACGGCCTCGGTGTAGTTCAGTTCGGTGGAGGGCAGGCCGGGGGCCTGGAGCGCCCAGTTCGCCTCGACGTCCCAGAGGATCGCGGCCCCGGCCTCGACGGGGGCCGCGCAGGCGTCCTCCAGGGTGGGCAGCAGCGCGCCCAGGTCGCAGATCTCGCGGAAGATCCGGGAGTCCGGTCCGGCGTGCGGCACCATGCCCGCGTGCCAGAGTTCGGCGCCGCCCCGGGAGGCCCGCCACTGGAAGAACATCGCCCCCCGCGAGCCCCGCGCGATGTGCGACAGGCTCAGCCTGGTGATCTCACCGGGCCGCTTGGCGAGCATCCGGGGGCCGGTGTAGGTGACCACCGCCTGCTCCATCAGCAGCCAGGGCTTCCCGGTGGCCGGGCGATGTGCCAGGTCGTCGGCCGAGTCGTGCGTCGGACCGGCTGAGCTGTGCGCTGGATGCGAGGCCGGGTCGTCGGCCGAGCTGTGTGTCGGACCGGCTGAGCCGTGCGCCGGGTCGGTGGCTGAGTCATGCGTCGGACCGGTCGAACCGTGTGCCGGAGTCGAGGCCCAGCCGCGGGCCAGGTCGGCGGCGAAGGCGGTCTCTGCGGGTGGGTCGGCGGAGGGGTAGTGGTCGATGGCCACCAGGTCGACCTCGGCCGCCCAGTGCCGTTGGTTCACCGGGACCCAGTCGCCGAGGACGAAGTTCGTGGTGATCGGGACGTCCGGGGTGAGCTCGCGCAGCACCGCCTTCTGCTCGCGGAAGTGGTCGAGCATCGCGTCGGAGACGAACCGCCGGAAGTCCAGGACCTGGGCGGGGTTGGGCAGGTACTGGGTGGCGCGGGGCGGGGTGATCTGCTCCCAGGCGGAGTAGTGCTGGCTCCAGAACGAGGTGGTCCAGGCGTCGTTCAGCGCCTCCAGGGTGCCGTGCCGTGCCCGCAGCCAGATCCTGAAGGCGGCGGCGGCGTGGTCGCAGTGGCAGGTGGTGCCGTACTCGTTGTGCACGTGCCACATGGCCAGCGCCGGGTGGTCGCGGTAGCGCTCGGCGAGCGTACGGGCGATCCCGGCGCAGGCGGCGCGGTAGGCGGGGGAGTGCACGCAGTAGGTGTCGCGGCTGCCGTGGGTGAGCCGGGTGCCGCCGGGGGTGACGGTGCGGGCGTCGGGGTGGGCGAGGCCGAACCAGGGGGGCGGTGAGGCGGTCGGGGTGGCCAGGTTGACCCCGATCCCGCCGGTGTGCAGCAGGTCGAGGACGCGGTCGAGCCAGCCGAAGTCGTGCACGCCGGGTGCGGGCTCCAGCCGTGCCCAGGAGAACACCCCGACGCTGACCAGGTTGACCCCGGCCCGCCGCATCAGCTCGACGTCCTCCTTCCAGACCTCCTCCGGCCACTGCTCGGGGTTGTAGTCCCCGCCGTAACACAGCCCGCCGAACCCTCGGGGCCAGTCCACCGGCCACCCCCTTATTTGGATGGAATCTAAACTAATTATCCACAGGTGGGGAGCCTGACTCAAGCCGTGGTCGTGGGCCGCCGATGGGCGCGAGCCGTATGCCTCCCTGCCGGGCTTCTGCGGACCGTCGGTAGGTCGAGTCCGTTTCACGCTCGATCCTCGCGAGCCGTGCGGCTCCGTGGGCCGTCGGTGGGTCGGGCCCGTTCTGGGGGGCCTCCGGGTCACCTCGGCGTCGGCCGTTTCGAGGGCGCCCCTCCCGGACGGGGCCGGGCAGGTGGAGGCATTGACGTTTGTTGGTTTGGACGCAAAACTAATTCCGCTACAGGATGCCGAGAGCTGGAGTTCCCATGCCTTACCGTCCCCCGCTGGTCGCGCACGAGTACTTCGTCGCCGATCCGCCGGAGCTGCCCGTCCGGTCGCACGGCGAGGAGGGCCTGTCTGCGCTGATCTCGGCGGAACCGGTCGCCTCGGACGCGGCCGGGGTGATCCTGAAGGCGGTGACCTCCGCCGAGGAGACGCTCCTGGTCCAGGTGAGCGTGGCGGGCGAGGGGGTGATCCGGGTCCGGCTCGGGCAGGACGCGGACGCGCGGACCCGGTCGGCCGCCGCGATCTCCATGGTCACGCCGGGAGAGTTCGCCGGGGCGCGGGTGGAGAGCCTGGACGGGACGATCCTGCTGGACGCGGGCTCGCTCCGTGCGGAGATCACCCTGGCGCCCTGGCACCTGAGGTTCACCGACGCGAGCGGGGCGCCGCTGCTGGAACAGGACCGGGGGCACACCGACATCAGTGGCCGGTTGCGCACGCTGCCGTTCGGCCGCTCCAGCTCGAACGGTGCGGTGGTCGGCTACCACGAGAGCTTCGCCGCCCCCGCCGACGAGGCGTTCAGCGGGTTCGGCGAGTCGTTCACCCGGCTCGACAAGCGCGGCCAGCGGCCGGTCATGTGGAACTTCGACGCGTTCGGCGCCGAGTCGCAGCGGGCGTACAAGAACGTTCCGTTCTACCTGTCCAGCAGGGGCTACGGCGTGCTGGTGGACAGCGGGACGCCGGTCGAGTTCGACGTCTGCCAGACCACGCACAGCTGCGTGCAGATCGTGGTCCCGGACGACCTGATCGACTACTACGTGATCGCCGGGCCCACCCCTTCCGAGGTGCTCGGCCGGTTCGACCTGCTGACCTGCGCGCCGCTGCTCCCGCCGAAGTGGGCGTTCGGCACCTGGATCTCCTCGGGGTTCTTCGTCGACACCCAGGAGCGGGTGATGGCCAGGGCGCGGACGATCCGCGAGCGCGGCATCCCGTGCGACGTGCTCCACCTGGACACCTACTGGCAGACCGACGGGCACTGGTCCGACCTGCGCTGGGACGCAGGCGGCTTCCCCGACCCGACCGGCATGCTGGCCGAGCTGGACGCGATGGGGTTCAAGGTCTGCCTGTGGATGAACCCGTACATCTCCCACCTCAGCCCGGCCTTCCCGGAAGCGGCTGAGAACGGATATTTCCTGAAAAAGCCTGATGGCGAGGTCTACGTGGCCGACTGCTGGCACGGCTCCTACCCGGCCTGCGGCATCGTCGACTTCACCAACCCGGCCGCCACCGAGTGGTTCCAGGGACTGCTCCGCCCGCTGCTCGAACAGGGCGTCCAGGTCTTCAAGACCGACTTCGCCGAGGGGGTGCCGCACGACGCGGTCGCGGCCAACGGGATGTCGGGCACCGATCTGCACAACGTCTACACGCTGCTCTTCAACGACGCCGTCTCCGAGGTGACCCGTGAGATCGCCGGGCACGGCATGGTCTGGGCGCGCTCGTCGTTCCTCGGCGGCCAGCGGCACTCGGCGCAGTGGAGCGGCGACACCTTCACCAGCTACCCGGCGATGGGCAGCACGCTCCGTGGCGGGCTGGCGCACGGCCTGTCCGGCATCCCGTTCTGGAGTCACGACGCGGGCGGGTTCACCGGCCGCCCCACCGACGACCTGTACGTCAGGTGGACCCAGTTCGGCGCGTTCTCCCCGCTGCTGCGCCTGCACGGCACCACCAGCCGGGAGCCGTGGGAGTTCCCCGAGGTGGAGGCGGAGGCGGTCGAGGCGCTGCGGCTGCGCTACCGGCTGATGCCGTACATCTACACGGCGGCCGTCGAGGCCGCCGCGACCGGGGCACCGATGATGCGGGCGCTCTGCGTCGACTATCCCGATGACCCGGTGGCCTGGCAGGCGGACCTGGAGTACCTCCTCGGCCGCGACCTGCTGGTGGCGCCGATGACCTCACCCGAGCAGGTCAGGAAGGTCTACCTGCCGGCCGGGCGGTGGGTGGACCACTGGACCGGCGAGGTGCTGGCCGGCGGCAGGTACGTCACGGTCGCCACGCCGCTGGACCGCATCCCGCTGTTCGTCAGGTACGGCGCGATCATCCCCGTCCTCGCCGAGCCCGGCGTCGCCGTCGGGGACGGGCCGTTCGGGGAGATCACCCTGGTCGCCTACGGCGTGGGCGAGAGCAGCACCACGATCTCCGACCACGACGGGGACACCACGATCACCGCGATCCCCGAGGGCGAGGGCCTGCGGGTGACCGTCTCGGGGAGCGCGCGGATCGCGGGCGTCGAGCTGGTGGGGGCCAGTGTCCCGATCGTCATCACCACCATCTAGGAGAAGACCATGTTCAACCTGAGAGTCGGTGTCGCCACGGTGGCGGCGCTCGCGGCGCTCGCCGCCTGCGGCGGCACCGAGCAGGCGGCGGACAAGCCCGCCGCGGACGGCCCCCGCGTCCTGAAGCTCTGGCACTACGAGGGCGCCGACAGCGCGATGGGCAAGGCGTGGGCCGAGGCCGTCAAGCAGTTCGAGGCGACCCACCCGAACGTGACGGTCAAGTTCGAGGAGAAGGCGTTCGAGCAGATCCGCCAGTCCGCGGGCATGATCCTCAACTCGGACGAGGCCCCCGACGTCATGGAGTACAACAAGGGCAACGCCACGGCGGGGCTGCTCTCCAAGCAGGGGCTGCTCACCGACCTCACCCCCGAGGTGACCAAGCGGGGCTGGGACAAGCTGCTCAGCCCCTCGATCCAGACCACCGCCAGGTACGACGAGCGCGGCGTGATGGGCGCGGGCAAGTGGTACGGCGTCCCGAACTACGCCGAGTACGTGATGGTCTATTACAACAAGGACGCGTTCAAGAAGGCGGGCGTCGAGGTGCCCACCACCTACGAGGAGTTCACCGCCGCCCTCGACACGTTCGTCAAGGCGGGGACCACCCCCATCGCGGTCGGTGGCGCCGAGTATCCGGCACAGCAGATCTTCTACCAGCTCGCGCTGAGCAAGGCGCAGCGCTCCTGGGTGGACGCCTTCCAGCTCT
Source organism: Streptosporangium sp. NPDC005286 (assembly GCF_040607515.1). Taxonomy (NCBI): domain Bacteria; kingdom Bacillati; phylum Actinomycetota; class Actinomycetes; order Streptosporangiales; family Streptosporangiaceae; genus Streptosporangium; species Streptosporangium sp. NPDC005286. The sequence continues at coordinate 54,541 of NZ_JBEXGU010000045.1, forward strand.
ACAAGGGCAAGGTCGACTTCAAGGGGCCGGAGTTCAAGTACGCGGCCGACACCTTCGCCGACTGGGTCAAGAAGGGCTACGTCGACAAAGACTCCGCCGCCATCAAGGCCGAGGACATGGGCGTCTCCTTCATCGGCGGCAAGTACCCGATCCTGGTCTCCGGCAGCTGGTGGTACGGCCGCTTCGTCAGCGACGTCAAGGACTTCGAGTGGGGCTCGTTCCTCTGGCCGGGCAACACGATGAGCGCCGGGTCCAGTGGCAACGTCTGGGTCGTCCCGGAGAACGCCAAGAACAAGGACCTCGCCTACGACTTCATCGACATCACCATGAAGAAGGACATCCAGAACCTGCTCGGCAACTCCGGCGGCATCCCGGTGGCCGCCGACACGGCCGCGATCACCGATGAGAAGAGCAAGGAGCTGATCGAGAACTTCAACAAGCTCTCGGCCTCCGACGGGCTGGCCTTCTACCCCGACTGGCCGGCGCCCGGCTACTACGACGTGCTGGTGGCGGGCGTGCAGAACCTCATCAACGGCACCAAGACCCCCGACGCGGTGCTGGACGAGATCGCCGCTCCGTACGACGAGAACCTCGCCGACATCGGTAACTGACCCCTCCCGCGGCCCGCGCCGTGACGATCACGGTGTCACGGCGCGGGGCGTACGCACAGAACAGAGAAAGGAGACCTCCGATGCCGAGGTCTCGTGACCGCGGGTACTGGGTGTTCCTGCTGCCGAGCGCCGTGCTCTTCACCGCGGTCATCGTCGTGCCGTTCCTGATGAACGTCGGCATCGGCTTCACCCGCTGGCAGGGGATCGGCGACCCGAGGTGGATCGGGCTGGAGAACTACACCCGGCTCCTCGCCGACGAGCGGTTCTGGTCCTCCTTCCGCAACAACGTCGCGCTCATCGTGGCGATGGCGATCGTCCCGACGCTCATCGGCCTCGTCCTGGCCGCCACGCTCTTCGACTACGTGGGCAAGAAGGTCGGCCCCCGCGCGGCCAGCGTGCTGCGGGCCGCGTACTACCTGCCGCAGGTGCTGCCGGTCGCGGTGGCCGGAATCGTCTGGGGCTGGATCATGCACCCCAGGTTCGGGGCGCTCAACGAGCTGCTCGGGCTGCTGGGGATGGAGCCGAGGAACTGGCTGGGGGACCCGGGCTGGGCGCTGCCGAGCGTCATGGTGATCATGGTCTGGTTCCAGATCGGCTACCCGGTGGTCATCTTCATGTCCGGGCTGCAGCGGGTCGACCCCGCGCTGTACGAGGCCGCCGAGATGGACGGCGCCTCGTGGTGGCGGCGGTTCTGGCACATCACGATCCCGCAGATCCGGCCGGAGATCTACGTGGTCCTGCTGACCTGCACGATCGCCGCGCTCAAGGTCTTCGGGCCGATCTTCGTGCTGACCAGGGGCGGCCCCGGCGGTGCCACGCTCGTGCCCTCCTACTTCAGCTACCAGAACTTCTTCGAGAAGGCCAACGTCGGCTACGGCGCGGCGATCGCCACCGTGCTCACCCTGGTGATCATCGCGGTGACGGTCTTCTTCCTGCGGGTTCAGGACAGGGAATCATGATCCGGAAGTACTCGGTCCTGGTCTCGCTGGTCGTGCTGGCCGTCGTGATGCTGGTGCCGTTCGTCATCGTCACGCTCAACGCGGTCAAGTCACCGGCCGACTACTCCTCGGGCGGGCCGCTGAGCCTGCCGAGCGAGCTGTACCTCGACGGGATCGTCGACTTCTGGAACCGGGTCGACTTCGGCGGCAAGCTCTGGAACAGCCTGCTGATCAGCGGCTCGGTGGCCGTGCTCGCGACGGTCCTGTCGGTGCTCAACGCCTACGCGCTCGGCATCGGCAGGGTGCGCGGGCGGGTGTGGATCCTGGTCGTCTTCCTGGTGGCCAACACGCTGCCGCAGGAGGCGCTGGTCTACCCGCTGTACTACCTGGCCAAGCAGGCCGGTCTCTACGACACCAGGCTCGGGGTGATCATCATCTTCACGGTGATCCAGAGCGCCTTCGGGACCTACCTGCTCTCCTCGGTGCTCGGCCGCTTCCCGCACGAGATCCTGGAGGCGGCGGCCCTGGACGGGGCGGGCAAGTGGCGGGCCCTGTGGCGGATCGTCGTGCCGATCAGCAGGCCCACGCTGAGCGTGCTGCTCATCTTCTTCTTCATCTGGACCTGGAACGAGTTCTTCCTGCCCCTGGTCTTCCTCATCTCCAACGAGAACCAGACGGTTCCGGTCGCCCTCGGGGTGCTGCAGGGGGACAAGATGATGGACGCCACGATGTCCAGCGCCTCGGCGCTGCTCGGCATCCTGCCCGCGGTCGCCTTCTTCCTCATCTTCCAGCGGACCCTGACCCGCGGCGTGACCGTGGGCGCCGTCAAATGAGCCGTCAAACGAACTCTCCGCCGAGTCCCGACGGGGCTACCGACGCCGTACGCCGCTCGGGGGCGGACGGCGTCCCCAGACCCGCAGTTCTTCGACTCCCCCTGACCTGGAGGCGAGATGTCCTTATCGACCAAGGCAGCGACCAGGGCCGCCGCGGCCGTGGCCGCGACGGCCCTGACCCTGGGGTTGTGCGCGGCCCCGGCCCGCGCGGCCTACGAGTACCCCTTCCGTGATCCCTCGCTCCCGCTGAGCCAGCGCGTCGACGACCTGCTCGGCCGGCTCACCCAGGCCGAGAAGATCTCCTGGCTCCACCAGTACCAGCCCGCGGTGGACCGCCTGGGCATCGGGCTGTTCAAGACCGGCACCGAGGCGCTGCACGGCGTCGCCTGGTCCACCGACATCGACAACGGCGGCAGCGTGGTGACCGCCGAGGGGACCGTGTTCCCACAGGCCGTCGGCCTGGCCAGCACCTGGAATCCCGACCTGATCAAGAAGGTCGGCGCCGCCGTCGGCGACGAGGCCAGGGGATACCACGCGGAGAACCCCCGGCTGTGGGGCCTGCAGCTCTGGGCGCCGGTGGTCAACCTGCTCCGCGACCCCCGCTGGGGCCGCAACGAGGAGGGCTACTCCGAGGACCCGCTGCTCACCGGCGCGATCTCCACCGCGTACGGCTCGGGCATCCAGGGCGACGACCCGGACCACCTGCGGGCGGCCCCGGTGCTCAAGCACTTCCTGGCCAACAACAACGAGGTCCGCCGCGACACGACCTCCTCCAGCCTGCGCCCGCGCGTCCTCAACGAGTACGACGTCCCGGCGTTCAAGACCGCGCTGCAGGCGGGCGCGGCCACCGGCGTGATGACCGCCTACAACCTGATCAACGGGCGGCCCGCCACGGTCACCGACCTCAACTCCACGGTCAGGACCTGGACCGACAGGCCGCTGTTCAACGTCTCCGACGCCGGCGGGCCCAACAACCTCACCGGCTCCCAGGGTTACTTCGCCACCCAGGCCGAGGCCGCCGCCGCCATGCTCAAGGCGGGCGTGGAGAGCTTCACGGTGAACGACACCAACGCCGCCCCGACGGTGGCCGCGGTCAACGAGGCGCTGACGCGAGGGCTGCTGACCCAGGCCGACATCGACACCGCGGTACGCAACATCCTCGGCATCCGGTTCCGGCTCGGCGAGTTCGACCCGGACGGCGGGCCGTACGGGAAGATCACCAAGGACGTGGTCGACAGCCCCGCGCACCGCGCGCTGGCCCGGCGGACCGCGGCCGAGGCGGCGGTGCTGCTGAAGAACTCCGGGAAGACCCTGCCGCTCAGCCCCGCCAAGAAGGTCGCGGTGGTCGGCCCGCTGGCCGACACCCTCTACACCGACTGGTACTCCGGCAGGCTGCCCTACAAGGTCACCCCGCTCGCCGGGATCAGGGCGCGGTCCGCCGCCGCCGTCACCAGCGAGGGCGTCGACCGGATCGCGCTGAAGTCCGGCGGCAGGTACCTCACCGCGGGCACTGGGGCCGGTGCCGACCTGAAGCTCTCGGCGACCACCGCGGGCGCGACCGAGCAGTTCGACGTCTTCGACTGGGGCCAGGGGATCGTCACCCTGCGCAGCGTCGCCAACGGCAAGTACGTCAGCCGGGCGAACTGGTCCACCCTGGTCAACAACCAGGAGCAGCCCACCGGCTGGTTCGTCCAGGAGCAGTTCAAGCTGGAGGCGCAGGCCGACGGCACGACGCTGCTGCGCTACGCCGGCTACGAGACCGCCTACGACTGGTTCGGCCCGAACAAGTACGTCAAGGCGGCGGCCGACGGCACGCTCAGCCTGACCACAGCCGAGGACGCCACCCGCTTCGAGAAGGAGACCGTGCGCAGCGGGATCGCCGAGGCGGTCGCGGCGGCGAAGGGGGCCGACGCGGCGGTGGTCGTGGTCGGCAGCATGCCGTTCATCAACGGCCGTGAGGACCACGACCGGACCGACCTCGGTCTCGCCGAGGGACAGCGGGCGCTGGTGGAGGCGGTGCACGCCGCCAACCCGAACACCGTGGTCGTGCTGGAGAACAGCTACCCGACCACGATCGACCGGCTGCAGGAGAAGGTCCCGGCGATCCTGTGGACCACGCACGCCGGAGCCGAGACCGGCAACGCGCTGGCCGACCTGCTGTACGGCGACGCCAACCCGGCCGGCCGCCTCACCCAGACCTGGCCCAGGGCCGGTGCCACCCTGCCGGACATCCTCGACTACGACATCGTCAAGACCGGTGCGACCTACCTGTACTCCAAGGCCAAGCCGCTGTACGCCTTCGGCCACGGCCTGAGCTACACCACGTTCGGCTACCAGGGCCTCAAGGCCACCGCCAGGAGCGGTGGGTACGAGGTGAGCGTCAAGGTGACCAACACCGGCTCGCGCGCGGGCGACGAGGTGGTTCAGCTCTACACCCACCAGCACGCCTCCCGGGTGGAGCAGCCGGTCAAGCAGCTGCGCGGCTTCCAGCGGGTGCGGCTGGCCCCGGGGGAGTCGAAGACGGTGAAGTTCTCGCTCAAGACCGCGGACCTGGCCCTGTGGGACGTGACCAGGGGTCGCTTCGCGGTGGAGCCGTCCACCCACGACGTCATGGTCGGCTCGTCCTCGGACGCCATCCGGCAGCGCGTGACCGTACGGGTGGACGGCGAGCGGATCGGTCCCCGCGATCTCACCCAGCCCACCCGCGCCGCCGACTTCGACGACTACGCGGGGGTCGAGCTGGTCGACGAGACCAAGGTCCGCGGTGACGCGGTCGGCGCCTCGGCGGGCGAGTGGATCGCCTTCAAGGACGTGGACCTCCGGGCCGGGGCCACCGGCGTGCGGCTCGGGGTCGCGGCGGGCGCCGCCTCCTCGGTCGAGATCCGGCTCGGCTCCCCGACCGGCAGGCTCGCCGGGACCGTGCCGGTGGCCGCCACCGGCGGGATCTACTCCTGGGCCACGGCCGCTGCCCCCGTCACCGGCGTACGGGGTAAGCAGGACGTCTACCTGGTCTTCAGGGGCGCCCTGCGGGTGAAGGACGTGACCTTCACCCGCTGACCCGGCTCCGGCCCCGGCTACGGCCCGCTCCCCGGGGGGGGGGGGGGGGGG